>CANHLB010000093.1 GCA_947461335.1 Burkholderiaceae bacterium
ACATCACCCATCCAAGGCATTGCAATATTGCGCGCGTAAAACAAGGCGGAAAAGAAAGCCGCAAAGAACATGATCTCAGAGAAGATGAACCAGGCCATCGACCAACGATAAGAAATATCCACGTTGACACCATTCTTGCCAGCATTTGATTCGGCAATCGTATCGCCGAACCAGTGATAAAGTACAAACAGAATCCATGCCACGCCCACTAAACTTAGAGCACCACCCCAAGAGGTGTTATTCACCCAGCCGGACATACCAACACCAAAAGCAATTAAGCCGACTGCTGCCATAGCAGGATGTCTAGATAGTGCTGGGACAAAATAGTACGGGGTTGAATTGGATGACATCTTATTCTCTCTACTCAATCAAAAAATAATCAATGGGATACAACTGCTTTCACTATCAAGAGCAAGACACCCATAAAAATCAAGGCGCCAAGAACACCTGCAATGATAATGTGCACAAAACTCAATGAAGCTACATCTTCCTGCAATCCTGCTTTTTTACGCACTCCCAGGAAACCCCACATTACGGCTTTCATAGACTGCATAAAACTACTTTTTTTCTTCGTCATGACGCTATCTTCGATTTTGGAGCAGGTGGTGTACCGCCCAGCCCCAACTCAAAGAAGGTATACGACAAGGTAATGGTCTTAACATCATCAGGTAAACCCGCATCAATCACAAATACTACCGGCATCTTCTTTGTTTCATTTGCTGCCAGTGTCTGTTCCTGAAAACAAAAACACTCTAATTTAGTAAAAAACTCTGTTGCACTTTTAGGTGCATAACTCGGTATTGCTTGAGCCCGAACTACACGGCCAAGATTGTTCGTTACTTCATAAACAATCTCGGTCATCTCACCAGGATGAACTTCTAAAAAGTTCTTCACTGGCTTGAAAGTAAAAGGCCCGCGGCTATTTGAATCAAATTCAATAGTCACTGTGCGGGCATAATTCACTTGTGTATTGCCAACCCTATTCGGACTAAAAGCCCTTACTCCGTAATCATTCTTGCTGGTGACCACATTAATTCCGGTGACCTCACACAAGGCCTTATACATTGGAACCAACGCATAACCAAAGCCAAACATCATCACAGCTGCAATTAAGAGCTTTAATAAAATTTGGCGATTTAATGTTTGAGTAGCAAGCATCACAACATGCGGGATTAACCCAAAAAGCTCCGTTTAATCACAATACCAATAAAAAAAGTGAGTGCAACACTCAAAAGAATGAAGCCCAGCCTGCGATTACTTGCAGCGAGGGCTTGCTTCTCTCGAGAATTAAATTCCTGCTTCACGCATTTGCTCTGGGCTAGGCGGTGTTTCAAAAGTGTGGTGGGGCGCTGGTGAAGGTATTGTCCACTCCAAACCTTTGGCTCCTTCCCATGGATTCATCGGCGCTTTTATACCTTGACCACGGTAAGCTGGCATCACAACAAACAGTAGGAAATACACTTGCGCTAAACCAAAGCCCAAAGCACTAACCGAAGCAATCATGTTGAAGTCAGTGAACTGAGTTGGGTAGTCAGCATAGCGACGTGGCATACCTGCTAAGCCCAAGAAATGCATTGGAAAGAAAGTTAAGTTAAAGAAAATCATGGAAGCCCAAAAGTGGATCTTGCCGCGTGTTTCGTTAGCCATGTAACCGGTCCACTTAGGACACCAGTAATAGAAACCAGCAAACATTGCAAATAATGAGCCAGCTACTAGTACATAGTGAAAGTGAGCTACAACGTAGTAAGTATCTTGAACGCCGATATCAATTGGTGCCAACGCTAAGATCAGGCCAGTAAAGCCACCCATCGTAAATACGAAAATAAAACCGATCGCCCACAACATTGGAGTTTCAAAGGTCATAGAACCTTTCCACATTGTTGCAACCCAGTTAAAAATCTTTACGCCAGTCGGCACAGCTATCAACATCGTTGCGTACATGAAAAACAATTGACCAGTTACTGGCATACCAGTTGTAAACATGTGGTGAGCCCAAACAATGAATGACAAGATCGCAATAGACGAAGTTGCATAAACCATTGAGCTGTAACCAAACAAAGTTTTTCTCGAGAAGACGGGAACAATTTCACTGACGATTCCAAAAGCTGGAAGAATCATGATGTATACCTCTGGGTGACCAAAGAACCAGAAAATATGCTGGAACATCACTGGGTCACCGCCACCTACAGCGGAGAAGAAGGAGGTGCCAAAGTGACGGTCAGTCAACACCATGGTAATTGCGCCGGCCAATACAGGCATCACGGCAATCAATAAGTAAGCAGTAATTAACCATGTCCAGCAAAACATTGGCATCTTCATCAAAGTTAAGCCAGGAGCGCGCATGTTCAAGATGGTCACGATGATATTGATCGATCCCATGATGGAGGAAGCGCCTAATAAGTGGAGGGCAAAAATTGCCATGTCCATTCCAGGACCCATCTGCAAACTCAAGGGAGCATAGATTGTCCAGCCGCCTGATGGAGCGCCGCCAGGAACAAGAAATGAGCCAAACAACAATAATGCTGCCACTGGCAAAATCCAGAAGCTAAAGTTATTCATACGAGCAAATGCCATATCAGATGCGCCGATTTGCAAAGGCACCATCCAGTTTGCAAAACCAACGAACGCCGGCATGATCGCACCGAACACCATTACTAAACCATGCATGGTAGTTAGTTGATTAAAGAATTCAGGGCGAAGGAATTGCAGACCGGGCTGGAATAATTCCAAACGAATTCCTAAAGCCATCGCTCCGCCAGCTAATAAGCTAACGAATGAAAAAATCAAATACATCGTGCCGATGTCTTTGTGATTGGTTGCGAACAACCAACGACGCCAGCCATGTGGCGTGTGATCATCATGCGCGTGATCATGGGTGTGATCGTGGGTAGTAGAGACTGTGCTCATGAATTACTCCGGTTTCGTTTTATCTGTATTAATGAATGGTTCACTTGCCGTTACGTACGGTAATAATTTCTTGGGTCTGAACCACATCACCCGTCTTATTACCCCATGCGTTACGGGTATAGGTAATCACTGCAGCGATATCGCCATCAGAGATTACGCCAGCCCATTTCGGCATTGCATTTTTACCGTTGAGCATAATGTTGTACTGAGCCTCTTTTGGACCAGTCACCACTTTGCTGCCATCTAATGCTGGGAATGCGCCTGCACCCTTACCATTTGGCTGGTGACATGCTGAACAGTTAGCCGCATATACTTTTGCGCCACGCTCTTTTTGTTCATCCAAGGTGTAGACCTTTGAAGGATCATCACCGCCAGCACCCATTTCTTTTTTCTTCTCTTCGACCCACTTGGTGTAGTCCTCTTGTGATACTACTTTCACAACAATTGGCATAAAGGCATGCTGCGCACCACACAACTCAGAACATTGGCCGCGGAACGTGCCAATCTTTTCAGCTCTAAACCAAGTATCGCGAACAAATCCTGGAATCGCATCTTGCTTAACCCCAAACGCTGGAATGGTCCAAGCATGAATAACGTCATTAGCAGTAGTAATCAAACGAATTTTTTTGCCAACTGGCACAACCATTTCGTTATCTACTTCCATTAGGTAAGTATTTGACTTTGGTGCTAAGTTATTAATTGCTTCACGTGAAGTTGACAAGGTGGACAAAAAGCTAATGCCTTCGCCCTCACCTTTGATATAGTCGTAACCCCATTTCCACTGATAGCCAGTAGTCTTAATAGTGATATCTGAATTAGTCGTATCTTTCATCGCCACAACTGTTTTCGTTGCTGGCAAGGCCATCCCAATAACGATAAGGAGCGGGATCACTGTCCAAATAATTTCAACAGTTGTACTCTCATGGAAAGAGGCTGATTTATGGCCCAATGATTTGCGGTGTTTCAAGATTGAGTAAAACATCACTCCAAAAACACCAATGAAAATTACAGCGCAGATCACCAACATCATCCAATGCAACCAGTGGATTTCCTGCATAATTTTTGTTGCAGGTGCAGCAAAATTCAGCTGATTCACTGCTGGACCGCCTGGCATATTTTCTGATGCCTGCGCAAAAGCAGTGCCAAATGCAGATACTAAATAGAGCGGGGCCCTAATGACTTTTACAAATAAATTCATCTTATTCTCTGTTTATTGTCTTGAGCATAGTGCTTAAAAACGCCGCAAAATGCTCAAAAAGCGGTCTGAAGCCAATACATCCAGCCGTAATTATAGGGTTAATTGGGTTCAAGAACAAACAGGAGCAAGCTAGCCTTATTCAATCTTGACAAAGCTTAAAATGATAGTAAACACTTACACTTAAGCAGAATCTCACCTAGTCTTGCGCCCAATTTGCTTTACGTCAATATAGGCAATGCTGTCCTCAACTTTGGAAAGGTGCTTTCCAAGCACCCAAGAGTGCCCGTAAACCACTTCTAAAGTCATTTTTTTAGGTAAAACGCCTTTTTTTGACGATTGAGGGTAAGGTAATTGAAGTAATTTGAGCGCTTGTGCATCAATCAATAAAAGAGCATCTGAGTCGTAATCAAGGTTTATAAATTCCATATCCATCACTGGATCAGAAAAACGCTCCCCCAGAAGAGCATCGCCCATGTCGTGCATATCCCAAGGACTTGTGAGATTTTTCAAATGAATCGTCCCGGGTTCAAGAGCACGCAACTCTTTGCCAGTATCAGGCCCCAAATAACTGAAAGTGATAAGGCCACCTTCTCGCAATACTCGCCAGCACTCTTGCAAAAAATGTCTTGGATCCGGTAGATCTTGCAGCAAGAGATCACTAAAGACTAAATCTACAGAACTATCAGGGAGGTCAAATTTGCCTTTTTCTTGGAAGGCAGCAAAGGGCTTTGCATTCCCCTTAAATAGTGAACGCCACTGAGATAGGCTTTTTGATCGCCACATCTCAACAGCAGAAACTCCTGCTTCAGTTAGGCTATAAATATTTGCATTGGGATACCTTTTTGCAAAAGATGCTAAATGCTTTCCGGGAAAATCTGGAACGATTAAAACATCTTTTACATCGAGCTTGACGATGTCAAGCTTTTGCAACATACGGTCTGCAATCTCATCCTGTAACCATCTGATCGGCTGGGTCATTGACTCAGTATACTCAGCGCCCCATGCGATTTCTAGAGAAGATTTTTCACTCCATCAGCACACACGTTTTACCAAGTGCCTGCATCGTATGCGATCAGCACCAGGAGTCTAGCCTTTGTGCAGGCTGCCTACACTCTTTAAGAGTGGAAAGTCTGATCAATTATGAGTGCTGCTACCAGTGTGGTATTACGCTTGAGGCCATAGAGCTAAGCGAGCAACATTGCGTGCAATGCATAAACGATCCCCCATATTTTGATGAAACTTATTGCCTTGATCGTTATGAAAGGGTATTACAAAATGCAGTGCATCAACTTAAATATCAAAAACGTCTTGCTTATGCCCACGGGCTTGCTAGCGCATGGAATTGCATTTTATCAAAACAGCTAAGAGACTATTACGCTGATTATCTTCTTCCAGTGCCATTAAGTACTCAGAAATTATCCGTTCGTGGCTTCAATCAAAGCTGGGAAATTGCTCGCAGACTTGATTGCAGCCCCAACATTAGGAAAATACCGTACGCGCTTAAACGTCATCATCATGCATTACCGCAAGCAGGGGGCAAGCTTTCCATAAGGCGCTTAGCAATCCAGGATATGTTTTATATTGATGATAGCTATGTTGAGCCTCTTCAAAATAAGCGTGTCATCATTTTTGACGATGTCATGACAACTGGAGCAACCCTTAATGAAATTGCCCGGGTTCTGAAGGACAATGGCATATCACACGTCACTAACTGGGTTTTACTAAGAACAACAAAAGCACCGCATGTTTAATATTGTTTTATTCGAGCCAGAAATTCCACCAAATACGGGCAACATCATTCGCCTCTGCGCTAATACAGGGGCTAAGCTGCATTTAATTGAGCCCTTAGGATTTCCGATGGAAGACTCTAAACTTCGCAGGGCTGGGCTTGACTATCATGAATTTGCAACAGTACAGGTTCATAGAAATTGGGTGCAATTTTTAAGTACTGAACAACCAGACCCAAAGCATCTTTTTGCCTTAACTACCAAAGGTAAGGAAATGTTTCACGAAGGCAAATATGCGCCCAATGATTACTTTATTTTTGGTTCAGAAACGAAAGGTATTACAGATGAGGTTCGTAATAGCATTCCGATAGAGAATCAGATGCGCTTAGCGATGCAAGATAGCAGTCGCAGCTTAAATTTATCGAATACAGTAGCTATTGTGGTGTATGAAGCATGGCGCCAAAACGGACTCGCTGGCGGAAAATAAAAACACTATTCAAAATCAGGCTTCTATTTTTGGGTCTCGGCCCATTAATTTTTTCACTGCATCATGCGGTGTCAACTTACCAGAGAGCACTTCTCCCATCATTGCAGTGATGGGCATTTCTACGCCTAAGCGCTTTGCCAAATCAGCTACAGCCGCAGCACAGAGAACACCTTCAGCAACGTGACCTAAGCCAGACAAAATCTCGGCCAACGATTTTCCAGCAGCCAACTCAAGGCCAACTCGCCTATTACGGGAGAGATTTCCAGTGGCTGTCAGTATCAGATCGCCCACTCCAGTCAATCCCATGCATGTCTCAGATCTACCGCCAGCAGCCTTTACTAAGCGCATCATCTCTGCCAGGCCTCTAGTAAGTACTGCTGCCCTCGCGTTCAAACCCAAATCCAAACCGTCGCCAATACCTGCAGCAATAGCTAGTACATTCTTCACGGCGCCACCTAACTCAACGCCAACTAAATCATCGCTGGAATAAACGCGCATATTTCCATGATGAAAAGCGCCTTGCACAATTGCACATAAATCACT
>CANHLB010000094.1 GCA_947461335.1 Burkholderiaceae bacterium
AAAAAAGTTATTTAAAGATAGCTTACTCGAATGTGGCTGGGTTCACCCCAAGCATTTTATGGAGCTTTGGCGAGGTAGTGGTGTATTGGAGTTGGATATGCTTTTCAGGGTTGAGGTAAGCAGCTGCGGCAAAGGCTGCTAGGGCCGCCTCATGAAAGCCAGATAATATGAGCTTCTTTTTCCCTGGATAAACATTGATATCTCCTACAGCATAAATCCCGGGGGTGCTGGTCTGAAATTTCTCTGTGTCGACAGTAATTTGCTTACGATCAATATCTAAACCCCAATCGGCAATCGGTCCGAGCTTAGGAGAGAGGCCAAAAAAGATAAGGAGATCATCTACTGAAATTTTTTGATCTTCGCCATCAATATTTTTAACTACTATTTTTTCAATATGGTCATTATTTACTTCGTATCCAGTAATCTGCCCAATCAGCAATTGCATTTTTTTGTTGTTACAAAGCTCACGCATTTTTGCAATCGATGCTGGCGCTGCCTTAAAGTCATCGCGACGGTGAATGAGAGTAACACTCGCAGCCTGATCTACGAAATGCAGCGCCCAATCTAATGCGGCATCACCACCACCACAAATCGCAATCTTCTTTCCAGTAAACTGTTCTGGATGTTTAACACTATAGAAAACCTGCTTGCCCTCATAAGCCTCTATGCCATCAAGGTTTAGAGTACGAGGCTGAAAGGCTCCCACGCCTGCTGCAATAAATACAGTTTTAGTCAGAAAATGATTGTCTTTGGAAGTGCTAATTAGAAAGCGCCCATCAGCCTGTAACTCAAGCTTGCTAACTTCTTGCCCTAAATGAAACTGGGCGCCAAAAGGCTGGATTTGTTTCAGTAGGTTATTCGTAAGCTCGCGACCAGTGCAAACTGGAATCGCGGGAATATCATAGATTGGCTTATCGGGATAAAGCTCGATACATTGACCGCCAATTTCAGGCAAAGAGTCAATGACATGGGCTTTGATTTCTAGAAGGCCAAGCTCAAAGACTTGGAAGAGACCCACAGGTCCGGCACCAATAATGACAGCGTCGGTTTGGGTGGGTGAGTGAGACACGAATTCTCGAAAATAGAATGAAGAAATTACTTTACTAGCTGATCGAGTTTGTTTTTAACGTCTTTCCACTCATCCGCATCGGGAAGACCTGCTTTGGACTTAGTAATAGAAGTCCAGGATGGAGATAAATCAGCATTGAGTTTGATAAATGCTTGTTGGTCACCGGGTACATCATCTTCAGCATAAATAGCATTTACTGGACACTCAGGAACACAGACAGCGCAGTCAATGCATTCATCTGGGTCGATGACTAAAAAATTGGGGCCTTCACGAAAACAGTCGACTGGGCAAACGTCAACACAGTCAGTGTATTTGCAACGGATGCAGGATTCGGTAACAACGTAAGTCATGATATTTAATCTAAATAGCCCTAAATTTGGGGCTGCCAAGTTGTAAAACATCAATTTTAGCCGAAATGGCCAATTTTTCAGGTGAAGCATGATTTCCTGGCCAAATGACCCTTTTGCTTGCTTTAGAAAATGAGGGCTATCCTTGGGGGTCAAATTGAAGCAAAAAGAGCACCTATTATGAAAATACTGATTGTTGGAGCAGGTGGTATCGGCGGTTTCTTTGGCGCCAAACTTCATCAGCTTGGGGCGGATATCACTTATCTGTTGCGTGAGAAGCGGCAGCAGCTGATTCAGGACCGAGGCTTAACGATCGAGACCCCTAGGGGTAGCTTTACCATCCATCCAAAAACGGTCCTAGCTGACCAGTTAGAGCCTATTTACGACCTGATTATTTTGGCGTGCAAAGCTTTTGATTTAGACGATTCTCTAAAGTCAATTGCTAAGGCAAGCTCTAAGGGAGTAATCCTCCCATTTTTAAATGGACTTACTCACCTTGATACCTTGGATCGCGTATTTGGTAAAGATCGCGTGATGGGCGGTGTAGCGCATATTGCAGCAACTATTTCTGAGACGGGATCTGTAAAGCAATTAACAGAATTAAGTACTTTAACCATCGGCCCAAGAGCACTGGAACAGGCAGCTCTGAGCCAAGAATTTTTTACCCTCTGTAAAAAAACCGATTTCGACTCTTTCTACAATGAGAATATCGAGCAAGCGCTGTGGGATAAATGGGTATTTTTAGCAAGTTTGGCAGGTATGACTACTATTTGCCGTGGATCTATTGGGGAGATTGCAGCAACACCCTATGGGAAAGAGCTCAGTAAACAAATGTTTGCTGAGTGCTGCGCTATCGCTGCGAGTCAAAGATTCCCCATTACTGAGAAGACTCAACTTACTTCAGAAGAGATTCTAACCAAGGATGGATCGCCCTTTACCGCTTCGATGTTGAGAGACTTACTAGCAGGTAATAAAAATGAATATCAACATATTTTAGGTGACTTAATTGCTTTTGCTAGTAATGGATCTATAGACTGCCCCCTATTAAAAATTGCCTATACCCATATGGCAGTAGAGAGCAAAAGTAAGGCTTAAAAAAGGTTATGCTCAAGCAAGGGCTTTCCCTAGGATTTGAGTTTTTCAAAGATCAAACCCAATTGATTACACTTTAGGTATTGGCATTAATCAACCCCACTAGGAAAGAATGGACCATGGAAGAGTATCGGCTACAGATCGATAAAACAGAAAAACCATTATTGATTATCGATTACACCTTTGGGGGCGATCGAAATCTGGAGTTAATGAAATCAACTAACCTACCTACACCTTTGCAAAATGCCAAGGTAAAGACGGAGTTTGATTTGGCATATGCATGGAGCGAGTTTGCCCGTAAGTATCTAGAGATGACAAAAGAGATCGCAGCAACTCCGATTTGCTGGCAAGGGCATTACGATCAACTAGGTAGAGTCATGCTAGAAATGATGCGCTTAAGTAGGGATAAGCAAGAGATGGCGGATAAGGACGGTGTTTCCGAAATCATCCCTCATCTTGAAGAGATCCCTTTTATTAGTAAGCCCTTCGGTCTTGAGGATAAGATGTTTTGCCGCATCTGGCTTTCTTTAATACGTCATCCAGCCTTTATTGAAATGGAGTTAGACGAAGATGAATTAGCAGCATTCAACTACTGGCAAGGTCTATTCACTATTGCCTTAGGCAAGACAAATAGTGAGTTATTAAAGCAGGCTGCTTAGTGCATCCTGGCAGTGGACATAAAAAAAGCGCTCCGTGAAGAGCGCTTTTTCTTTTAGCAAAACTACCGAACTAATAACTTAGCTATCAACCTCCGTAGAGGAACTTTGGTAGCCACAATGTCATGCCTGGCCAGATATACATGAAGACCATACAGGCAATCACGATGAACATATAAGGCATCATGCCTGCAAAAATCTGGTTAAGCGTGACGCCAGGTGGCGAGACACCTTTGAGATAGAAGGCAGACATCGCCACAGGTGGTGACAAGAACGCTGCTTGTAAGTTCACAAACACCAAGGTGCCCCACAGGAGTGGATCGATGTTGAAGTGAGCCAACAAAGGCAAGAAGATCGGTACGAAAATCACAATAATTTCAGTCCACTCTAAAGGCCATCCCAGGAAGAAGATGATTGCTTGAGAGAGCAGCATGAACTGAATTGGTGTTAGATCTAGCATGAGCACCCATTTTTCAATGATCGATTGACCACCCAAAATAGTAAACACAGCCGAGAAGAGCGCCGAGCCTACGAACAACCAGCACACCATCGATGTTGTTTTGGCTGTTAGGAAAACTGCCTGCTTGGTACGATCAAAGTCCAAAGTGCCAGCTTGAAACGCCAGAATGAAGGCACCCAATGCACCCACCGCTGCAGACTCAGTAGCGGTAGTAATGCCCAGCAAGATCACTGCCAATACTAAGATCGTGAGAACACCTAAAGGCATCACTGACTCAATGAGCAGTTTGAGAATTTCAAACTGCTCCTCATCAAAGTTAAGGTAGTAGTAAACCAATAGCAGACCAAACAAGATACAGGTCAAACCAAAATACAGTTCAAAGTTTTCTGGTGGACCATTATTAGCTTCTGCTACAGCTCCAGCTTCAATTGGATCATCACCAGCAGCTGCATCTAAGGCGACTAATGGCGCATCTTCTTCAGTCTCTTTAGTTTTGATATTGCTGGAGGTGGCATCAATAGCTACAAGCCCTTCCTCAGCTGGCGCAGCAGCACTGCTGGTCGTTGCTTTAGCGACTTGAGTAGCGACCGGGACATTCAGCGCATCTTTTTCAGCTTGCTGATGGATGATGACGTACCACCATACACCCCACATTGTTAGTGCAATCAGAAATAAGGGGGTTAATGCTGCCAGCACATTTTTAAAAATGTTCTTAAAGGAGAGCTTTGCATCACTTGGTGCATTGAGCAATTTTGCTGGAGAAAAGAGAGCCTTGAATGAAGCAAGCAACATATTTTTTGAATAGTGCTCACCTAAAAAGCGAATAGATGCAGGTACCGGCACTACCAGTTGCTCAGGTGGAAGTTTTGGCGCAACCTTAGGGTTGATTAAAGCCCAGCCAATGATGTAGACCAGATATAAAAATGCAAGGAAGAAGCCGGGAACCATTGCGGCGGCGTAGAGCTTAACAACTGATTGGCCTGCAACAGCAGCGTACACAATGATCATCACTGAAGGTGGAATCAAGATGCCTAAGGTACCGCCAGCAGTAATGACGCCAGCAGCAAGGCGGGTATCGTAGCCTGCATTCAGCATTGGCTTCATAGCAATCACGCCCATGAGCACAACGACAGCACCAACGAGACCACTTGCAATACCCCAGAATGTACAAACAATCAGAGTAGCTACGGCTAAGGAAGCAGGTACGCGACGGAATGCTAACTGGATACTGTAGAACATCTTATCTACCAGCGCCCCTCGTTCCATTACATACCCCATTAATACAAAGAGCGGAATGGAAAGTAGGACATCGTTAGTCATACCCCCGAAGGTTCTTTGCACCATCAGAGTAAATACTTTGTTTGCAGTCCAACTTTGCGATGGGTCGTAAAAGGCTGCAAAACCGAACATCATGCCTAAGCCCATCAGCGTAAACGCTGTGGGGAAGCCCAGCATGATTACAACAATAATCAGGCCGAGCATGGCTAAGCCAAGAATTGGATCACTCATGATTTATCTCTTTAGTTTGGCCAATGCGATGATGAGCTGCTTCATCGATGGATTTGGCATTTTTGATTGCTTGTTGACGGGATTCTTCATCAACGTGAGTAGATGCGGCCAATTGCTGTTCAATCACATCAATTTCTTCAGCATCTTTTAAGCGTGCAGGCCATTCACCGGTTCTAAGGCAAATGATGCAACGCAGGATCTCCACAACACCTTGAAGCATGACAAATGCTCCAGCAATTGGAATGATGGTCTTGAAGGGATAGAGTGGCGGACCGTTCGCAATCTGAGTGGTGTGCTCACCTATGCGCCATGATTCTGCTGCATAGGTGTAACCGGCATAAATTAAGGCGGCGATTCCTGGCAGGAAAAAAGTGACATACAAAATTAAATCTAGAGTAGCTTGGGTGCGTGGTTTCATTGATCCATAAAGGAAGTCACCACGAACGTGACCATTTTGTGCCAAGGTATATGCCCCACACATCATAAATAAGGTCCCATAAGCCATGACAGATAACTCACCAATCCATGCGGAGGGGGAATTAAATGCGTAGCGCCTGACGACGTCTGTAAAAACCATCAGCATCAGCACAACTACTAGCCAGGCAGCAGCTTTACCTACAAAGGTGCTGATTTCGTCTACTGTTAGCATGAATTTGTCCATAAAACTCTCCTAAAACAACTCGTTATTTCTCTCGGGAAATATAAAAAAACCGGACGGGGATGCCGTCCGGTTCAGATGTGCATTAAGGCACATTATTACATAAGCCGATAAGGCTTTAAAGGGGTTTAGGCCTTGAAATAATGGTCGTAAGCAATCTTCATATCCACATTTACCAGCAAATCCCAGCGAACTGCACGTTGAGCAAAGGCCTTTTGTGAATCAAGCACTTTCTTGAACATTGGGAGTTCAGAGGCCTTCTTGGCAATAATCTTGTCCCAAGCATTCAACTGAGCTACCAAAATAGACTTCGGTGTCGCGTAGAACTTGACCTTATCTTTTGTTTGTAGCTCGGCAAAGTCCTTGGAGTAGCGATCAATTGCTTTCCATGACATATCCGCAGAAGCTGCTTCGGTTCCGTACTTTAGGATAGCCTGAAGATCTGGGGCTAAGGAGTTGAATTTCTTCTTATTGAAGATAATTTCAAATTGCTCTGAAGACTGGTGGAAGCTTTGGAGCATGTTGATCTTAGAAACATCGGGGAAGCCAAGCAAGCGGTCTGAAGAAGCATTATTAAACTCAGCTGCATCTAAAACACCACGATCCATTGCTGGAATAATATCGCCGCCAGGTAATGCCTGAACTGATGCGCCCATGTCTGTAAAGATCTCAATTGAGAGACCAACAGTACGGTACTTCAAGCCCTTCAAGTCATCCGCTTTTGCGATTGGCTTTTTAAACCAGCCTAATGGCTGTGTTGGCATTGGGCCATAAGGGAATGAAACGACATCGAGCTTAAGATCGTTGTAAATTTCATTGAGCAATTGCTGACCGCCGCCGTATTGGTTCCAGGACAAGAGGGTGTTAGCGTCCATACCAAAAGCAGGGCCTGATCCCCATAATGCTAGTGCTGGGCTTTTGCCATACCAATATGCCAAAACGCCATGGCCACCATCCAATGTTCCACTAGATACAGCGTCCAACATATCGAAAGCCTTTACTACTGAACCAGCAGGCAGTACTTCAATTTTGAGACGACCGCCAGACATCGCATTTACTTTAGTTGCG
>CANHLB010000095.1 GCA_947461335.1 Burkholderiaceae bacterium
GGTTACAAAAGCACTTTCTACAAATGGTAGCAATGCAATCTCAGTGGGCATATTGCGAGCATTGACTTCTTGAACAATATAGAACAAGTACCTGGAGGATCGGGTCATCGAACGATTGACATAATCTGGTCTTGCACTAAGCCAGCGAACTTGCTCGATCTCTATTGGGGTATTCATGGGCTCCATTTGAAAGCCTTCCCGAATCCGAATCCATAAATTATCAGAAGGTGCATAGATCTTGCTTACCGATTGATTTGCGAGATTAACCCGCGGGGCTTTTGATGACTTTGGGTTTGTCTTAGTAGGTGTATCCGATGACCAATCGCCCGTGCTGGCACAGCCCGTAAGGAAAACGGCAAAGGCAATTACCGCATAAACCAGGCGCATTAGAAGCGATCTTTCCAAGCTCGAATTACCGCTAAGACATGTGCAGGCGATGGTAAATCTGCTTGACCGGAGATTTCCTTAGCTTTAGCAATCACTTCAGGTTGGTCGCAGCGCATAAAGGGATTGACTTGAAGCTCTTGCCCAATCGTAGTTGGCAACGTTGGAAGATGTTGTGCTCTTAGGGCTTGTGCTTTTTCTGCCCAGGAAATGAGGTTCTGATTATCGGGTTCAACCGCTAGTGCAAAACGAATATTCGATAAGGTGTATTCATGAGTACAGTACACCAAGGTATTTTTAGGTAAGGCTGCGAACTTTGCTAAGGACTGAGTCATTTGAGTTGGGGTACCTTCAAATAAACGTCCACATCCTGAAGCAAATAAGGTGTCACCACAAAAGAGCATGGGGTCAACTATATTTGCTTGCGTGTTTGCAAAATAGGCAATGTGGCTCAAAGTATGTCCTGGTACCTCAAATACTTTCAAGCTAATGGATGGCGAGGCAATTTCGACCTTGTCACCCTCTTTAACAGTCACAGTTCTACCTGGGATATTTGTGCCCGCAGGACCATAAACAGGTAGATCAGAGCCAAATCTATGCAATAAATTCAAAATACCGCCGGTATGGTCAGCATGGTGGTGGGTCACCAAAATTCCTTTGAGAGTGAGCTGATTTTGCAAAAGATAGTCTTCTACAGGGCCAGAATCACCGGGATCAACCACCAAAGCCGACTTTCCGTCATGGATACACCAGAGGTAGTTGTCATCAAAAGCCGGAATAGGCCAAACTTGCAATAAAGTATTCTTATCCATAGTCCGATGATACCAACCCCACCCATCCCCTCTCAGATGCCTGCGCCCCCATGGAGTTCATGGGAAAAGTGGCTCCAATCGCCCCCAGGACGATATGTTCTAGGTTGGGAGCAAAAATGCTTTGATGAAATCGTCTCTGATGTCTTTGGCTTTCATGCCGTGCAATTTGGCTTGCCCCAAATCAATACCCTCAAAGAAAATCGTATGCCTTTGCAAGCGCTTTTAATGCACTCCAACGATAGTCTTGAATATGCATCTCGTTTTCATTGGCATCTGATCGAAGGTAATTATTCAGAATTACCATTTGCAAATGAAAGCTTAGATTTGGTGGTACTACCCCATCTACTAGAATTCGCCACCGATCCTCATCAAATATTGCGTGAAGTAGATCGCGTACTGCGCCCAGAAGGTCGACTGATTATTTCGGGATTTAATCCTGCAAGTCTTTGGGGTGCTCGTCAGTATCTTAGTAGACTCATTGGCAATCCCTACCTACCACGTGATGGCCAATTTATTAGCTTAATTCGTGTAAAGGATTGGTTGCAATTGCTCAATTTCTCTTTAGATCGTGGTCATTTCGGTTGCTATAAATTCCCTCTTCAAGGTCAAAGCTCTATGGGACGCATGGACTTTTTGGAGTCCATGGGAAATCGCTGGTGGCCCATTTTTGGCGCAGTGTTCTTAGTTTCAGCCATCAAACGGCATCAAGGTATGCGTCTCATTGGACAAGTTGCACCAGCGCGTATTCCGGCAATACAACAACTTACTCCAGCGGCAGAACGCAATCAGCTCAAAAAAGTAGAAGACACAGTAAATTAGAGTAATGCCACATACTAAAAAAACGCCGCTCACACCTCATATTGTTATTTATACCGATGGTGCTTGCAAAGGCAATCCTGGGCCTGGTGGATGGGGAGCTGTTCTGCGCTCAGGCGGCCATGAAAAACATATCCATGGTGGCGAGAAACTCACTACCAATAATCGCATGGAAATCAGCGCAGTGATTTTTGCCCTGCGGGCCCTCAAGCAACGCAGCAGTGTTGAGCTTTGGACTGACTCTCAATACGTGCAAAAGGGGGTAACGGAATGGTTAGAGGGCTGGAAAAAGCGTGGCTGGAGAACGGCTAGCAAGGATCCCGTTAAAAATGCGGATTTATGGCAAGAATTGGATACCCTACTTCCTGATCACGATATCTCTTGGCACTGGGTCAAAGCTCATAATGGTCATCCGGGCAATGAGCTAGCTGATGAGTTAGCCAATAAAGGGGTTGAAGAGTTCCTAAGTTCCTGAGCTAAGGCCTATAGCGCTCCCAAAGCACCATTTTGGTGGTCTTATGAGAGAATGGGCGAGGTCAAAAAGCCCTAAAACCGCATTTAAACCAAATAAAACCTAGAAAAACGAGACTGTGTCAAAAATCGAATCTTCTCTCGATAAATTAGTTATCAAACTTGGGCAACTAAAAGATGCAGGCAAAGCTCGTCTTTGTGCACTGTGGCAGAAATGCTCTCCGCGGCTTGATGGATCCATACAACGAATAAAGCAAATTGATTACGCAACAGCCAAAGCTTTTGTGATTCGCTTTAAATGGCGCATTCTTCTGGTCTTAATCGTTTTATACGCAGGATCAAAAGCCTACGATTATTTTTTCCCTGCAGGAAAAAAAGGCGGCGGACCTCAAGTAGTTACTAGTGTAGTGGTAGAGAAAAAAGATATACCTCTCATTATTGAAGCTACCGGAACGACTGTTTCTAATAGCATAGTAGATATCCGTCCAATGGTGACCAATACCGTTAGTAAAATTCACATTAAGGATGGTGAAGAAGTTAAAGAGGGTCAGCTTCTTTTCACTCTAGATGATCGCAATGACAAAGCCAATTATGAAAAACTCAAAGCTTTGGCTGACGATGCACAAAAACAATATTTACGCGCTAAGGAATTAGTAGACAAAAACTTTATATCAAAGGCTGGCTTAGAGACCTCCCTTGCTAATGCCAAGTCTGCACAAGCCGCTGCGCGTTCTGCCGAGGTGCTGCTATCCTTTGACTCCATTCGCTCGCCTATTAACGGAAGAGCAGGAATCATCAATGTCTTCCCTGGCTCACTGGTGCAAGCAAGTAATGTTGTCACCACTGCTACTAATTCTTCAGCGACCTCGAGTGTAGGCTCTATGGTGACTATTACTCAACTAAATCCTATGAATGTTCAATTTGTGATTCCTGAAAAGGACATCCCTATCATCCTAGAAAATAGGAAAAGTGATACGCCTTTAACAGTGAAAGTTTCTATTGGCAATACCGGCAAGAATACCTATGAAGGTCAAGTTCTGGTGATCGATAATCAAGTAGATCCGTTAATTGCCTCAGTTCGTGTTAAGGCACAAATTCCGAACGATAAGTTAGAAGTACTTCCAGGTCAATTTGCACGCGTTTCACTCTACGCTAATACCTTAAAAGATGTGATTGCTGTACCTACTCAGGCAGTTGTCATTGGTCCCGCTGGGCGCCTAGTGTATGTTATTGATAAGGATGATAAGGTCACGGCAAAACCGGTGAAGGTAAGCTATGAATACCTCGGTACCTCAGTGATTACAGGGATTAGCGCTGGTGATCGTATTGTGGTTGAAGGTAAGCAGAATTTACGCACTGGTAGCAAAGTGCGCGAAGCAAAACCCTCCAAATCAGAGCAGCCCCCAGCTGATAAAACCACTTCTGCTGAACCAAAATGACGCTTTCTGAGCTATGCATTAGACGCCCCGTAATGACGGTATTGCTGTCCATTTCGACCGTTATCGCTGGAAGTGTTGCGTATTTTAAGATTCCAGTAGCCGCTCTTCCTAGCTTCAATACACCAGTCATCTCTGTATCGGCTAGCTTACCTGGCGCATCACCTGAAATCATGGCTTCGGCCGTTGCTCTGCCACTTGAAAAAGAATTTTCTACGATTGATG
The DNA here is from genome assembly GCA_947461335.1 of Burkholderiaceae bacterium. Taxonomy (GTDB): domain Bacteria; phylum Pseudomonadota; class Gammaproteobacteria; order Burkholderiales; family Burkholderiaceae; genus Polynucleobacter. The sequence continues at coordinate 4,145 of CANHLB010000095.1, forward strand.
GCATCAAAGTGATTAGCTCTACCAATTCACTTGGTTCAACGAGCGTAACTCTTGAATTTACTAGCGATCGTGATATTGATAAAGCTGCGGTAGATGTGCAGGCAGCGCTCTTGCGAGCACAACGACGTTTGCCAATTGAAATGACGGTGCCTCCGTCATATCGAAAGATTAATCCTGCCGATACCCCTGTATTAATTGTGCGCATGAGTTCTCCTTCAATCAGTCTGTCTGAGATGAATGCTTATGCAGAGAACCTGATGTCTCCAAACTTATCAACTATTACGGGGGTCTCACAAGTAACAGTGTATGGAGCAAAGCGATATGCAGTCCGAGTGAGCGTTAAGCCAGATGCTTTAGGCAATCGCAATATCACGATGGATGAGGTGGCAGCTGCAGTTAACAAAGCCAATACCAATAGCCCGGTTGGAACCCTCGACGGCCCCCGCCAACTGATCACCATTTATGCCAATCCCCAACTAGTGTCAGCTGAAGAGTTTGGCAATTTGATCGTTGCTCAGCGCAATGGATATCCGGTTTATCTTAAAGATGTGGCTGATGTGCAAGAGAGCTTTGAGGATGTCAAGACTTTTGCCTCGGCAAAAGGTGAACGCTCTATAGCAATTGGTATTTTGCGTCAACCAAATGCCAATACTGTAGAAGTTGTTGACTCAATTAAAAAACTGTTGCCTGCTCTAAAAGCGCAAATGCCGGAATCTATTCAGTTAACACTGATTAATGACCGCTCGCTTTCGATTATTGAGTCGATTCATGATGTCAATCTGACATTGCTTCTCACTATCGCACTCGTTGTCTTGGTAATTTTCCTATTCCTAAAGCATCTATCTGCCACCATCATTCCATCGATTAGTCTGCCAATTTCTCTGATAGGCGCATTCTTTGTTTTCTACTTTTTAGGCTATAGCCTCAATAATATTTCCTTGCTGGGTATAACCCTGGCTGTTGGCTTAGTCGTAGATGATGCAATCGTGGTTTTAGAAAACATCATGCGTTATGTTGAAGAAGGTATGGACCCCTTAAAGGCTGCGCTTAAGGGCAGCAAAGAGGTTGGCTTTACGATCATCTCGATCTCATTGTCTTTGGTTGCCGTTTTTATTCCTCTATTTTTTATGGCAGGTCCTATTGGTCTTCTGTTTAGAGAATTTGCAGTTGTTGTAACGCTATCGATATTAGTATCTGCTGTTGTGTCATTGACAGTAGTACCTATGTTATGCAGCCGCTTTTTACCCAAACCAGGCACCCATCAAAAAGAATATCAAATCACAAAGCAGTTTGATCGTATATATGAATGGACTCTAAAAAAGTACATCCACTATCTCGATTTAGCATTGGTGAATAGAAAAACAGTCTTGCTTGGAGCAATTGCAAGCTTTGTGATCACCATCGCTCTTTTTGTCTATAGCCCCAAAGGATTCTTTCCAGAAGAAGATATTGGCCAGTTACGCGTAACTGTTGAGGCTTCTGAAGATACGTCCTTCAAAACAATGATAGCTTTACAAGATCAAGCTGCCAAAGTTGTCGATAGCGACCCCAATGTTGCAACCTCAATCTCGATACTTGGCGGTGGCCAAAGTTCAGGTCGTAATACTGGAAGATTCTTCATTATTCTGAAGCCTAAGGATGAGCGCCAAAAAATGAGTAAGGTGATGGAGGGGCTTAGAACCAAGTTCAAAGAAATTCCTGGTATTCAGGTCTACATGAGCCCGGTACAAAATTTACAACTAGGTGGTCGAAGTAGTAAAAGTCGCTATCAATTTACTCTTCAAAGCGTTGGCTTTGAAGGCGTCAATGAGTGGGCTGAGAAATTGTTGCAAAAAATGCGCGCTGATCCAATTTTTAAGGATGTCACTAGTGACTCGCAATTAAAAGGTTTGAACGTCAAAATTGAAATTGATCGAGAAAAGGCAGCTAGTGCAGGAGTATCCATCGCCGATATTCGTACTGCCCTCTACTCTTCCTTTGGTGAGAGGCAGGTATCCACCATCTATACACCTGTCAATACCTATTACGTTATTTTAGAAACAGCAGAGAATGATCGTCAATTCGAAACAGACTTGAATAAGGTCTTTGTGCGGGGTAGAGCGACAGATAAATTGATTCCGCTATCCAGTCTGGCGAGCTTTGTTAGAACTGTAGGCCCCACTGCCGTCAACCACCAAGGTCAGATTCCAGCGGTAACGATTTCTTTTAACCTTGCTCCAGATGTTTTCTTAGGGGATGCCACTAAGGCAATAGATGGCTTTGTTAAGGCGGTAGATTTACCACCTTCCATCATCACGAGTTACGGTGGCGACGCAGCCGTATTTAAAGAGAATCAATCAGGTCAGGTCATTTTGCTACTGGCTGCATTGGGTGTAATTTATATCTTACTTGGCGTTCTCTATGAGAGCTATATCCATCCCCTAACCATTTTGGCAGGTCTGCCCTCTGCAGCGATTGGTGCAATTTTAGCCTTACGTATTTTTGGGTTTGAGTTGACCATTGTTGCTTCGATTGGCATCTTGCTACTGATTGGTATTGTGAAGAAAAATGCGATTTTGATGATCGACTTCGCTCTCGATGCACAGCGCAA
>CANHLB010000096.1 GCA_947461335.1 Burkholderiaceae bacterium
AGCACTCTGCAGCTTGTTACTAGCACAAACTGCGAATAACAAATCTAGTTGTCGAAATTGGATGTGGGTTTGTTGGATCTTTATGGCACTTGCAACACTCTCTAAAGGAGTCATTGGCGCTGCCATTCCTGCGATGGTGTTTGTTGCTTACTCCATCAGCACTTGGGATTGGAAGATCTGGGCACGCTTGCGCTTATTCAGCGGTAGCATTTTATTTCTGATAATTACTGCACCGTGGTTTATCTTAGTTGCACAACGCAACCCTGAATTTTTAGAGTTCTTTTTTATTCACGAGCACTTGCAACGCTTTACCCAAGATGCTCATAGTAGAACAGGCCCGATCTATTACTTTGTGCCATTACTTTTAATTGGCTTACTTCCTTGGGTTTTACAAATCCCTGGTTCGATTTTGCAAGCATGGGGTGAGCGTCGTCGCGAGTTCTCTAGCGGCTGGTTATTGGTGTGTTGGTTTTTGGTGATCTTCGCGTTCTTTAGTGTTTCACGCTCCAAGTTGCCAGGCTATATCATTCCTGTCTTTCCTGCTCTAGCACTCTTAATTGGCAATCGTTTAGATCTCTTGTTGGGCCACACCAACTCCATGGCCTTGCCCTGGAAATTACAAGCGCTTGGATTTGCAATTCTGGGAGGCGTTGGCTTTTTCTTTTTATCCGAGATTAGCAAGCAAGCTAGGCCAGACGAGATTGAGGCGTATGCGCAATACACTTATTGGGTAATGGCGGCATTAGTTGCACTCATTATCTTTGGCGGATTTGCTGTATGGCAAAGCAAACGCAATGGTATTCAAAGTATTGTCAGTTTTGCTTGTGGATTTTTTCTGTGCACCATCATTGCAGGCACTGGCCATGAAACTTTAGGTCGAGCAGTGTCTGGTATTGATCTTGTCAATCGCGTTAAGGCATCCATTCCAGAGAAAGTAAATTTCTATTCCGTGCGCCTCCTAGATCACACCGTGCCATTCTATTTAGGCAGAACGATGATTATGGTGGAGTCACCTGACGAATTAGGGTTTGGCGTTAATCAAGAGCCGGAACTTTGGATGCCGACCTTAGATGCATTCATAGCACGCTGGAAAGAAGATCCTACGGCTTACGCATTAATGGTCCCCGAGCAATTTGTTCAGTTGCAGGAATTAAACTTACCCATGCAAGAGGTAGATCGGGACTCTCGAAGAGTCATTGTGAAACATCCAGACACTTCGAGTGTGACGCAGTAATATAGGACAACATGTCAAACTTTATTCCCTTCACTCGCCCAAGCTTTAACCAAGAGACAATTGATGCTGTATCAGAAGTTTTGCGCTCTGGATGGGTTACTTCAGGCCCAAAGTTAGCTGAGTTCGAAGCGAGTCTAAGCAGCTATTTTGGCGGTCGTCCTGTGCGTTGTTTTGCCAACGGCACAGCTACGATGAAAATTGCTCTTCAGGTTGCCGGTATCGGCGCTGGAGATGAAGTCATTACCACTCCCATTTCTTGGGTTGCAACATCTAATGTCATCTTGGGAGTTGGTGCAAAGCCGATCTTTGTCGATATCGATCCAAGAACTCGCAACATTGACCTCAATAAAGTTGCTGCTGCTATTACTCCAAAAACACGAGCGATCATGCCGGTCTATCTTGCTGGATTACCAGTGGATATGGATCAACTCTACGCTTTAGCTAAACAACATCATCTTCGCGTCATTGAAGATGCTGCTCAGGCTTTCGGCTCTCAGTGGAAGGGTAAAAAGATTGGTAGCTTTGGTGATCTAGTAAGCTTCAGTTTTCAGGCCAATAAGAACCTCACTACCGTTGAGGGGGGGTGCCTTGTCTTAAATAGCGATGCTGAAGCTAAGCTTGCTGAAAAATTTCGGCTGCAAGGCTTAACTCGCCAAGGCATGGACGGAATGGATGTTGATGTATTGGGTGGTAAAGATAATTTGACAGATGTGAATGCGGTGATTGGACTTCAGCAGCTAAAACAATTACCTGCCTATCAAACCCGTCGTGTAGCACTTGCTCGCCAATACTTTGATCTTATCCGCGCAGAGTTGAAATCCACTGGATTAGAAAATCTCAAATTGGAACTACCCGTAGAAAATTTCATTGATAGTAATTGGCATATGTTTCAGGTAGTACTTCCCTTAGATCAACTGAAGGTTGATCGCGCCCAAGTGATGACGGAACTCAAAGATCTCGGCATTGGCACAGGAGTGCATTACCCTGCCATTACCGGTTTTACCCTCTACAAAAATCAGGGCTATAAAGCAAGTGATACGCCAATTGCAGAACGCATTGGTCGCTCTATTCTCACGCTGCCACTTTTTCCTGGGATGGCAGACGGAGATATTGGCCGCATAGCCAGTGGATTAGTGGAAATCCTTAAGAAACACTGCAAAAACTGAGCTAATTGGGCTTAGCCCCAAGAATCAGGCAAAATTGCAGGATGACTGCAAATTTAGTTGCCAACCCAAAGCTCAGCATTGTTATACCCGTATACAACGAGGAAGATGGGCTTCAAGCGCTCTTTCATCGGCTCTATCCAGCTTTAGATGCGCTAGCTAGCAAACGCAACATTAGCTATGAAATCGTTTTTGTAAATGATGGTAGTAAAGATCGCTCCGCCGGAATCTTATCCAAGCAAGTTGATTTACGTCCTGACGTGACACGCGCCGTTTTATTCCATAGCAACTTTGGTCAACATATGGCGATCATGGCTGGTTTTGAATACACCAGGGGCGAGTACATCATTACCTTAGATGCAGACTTACAAAATCCCCCTGAAGAAATTGATGCACTGACCGAGCAACTATTAAAGGGCCATGACTACGTTGGCACCATCCGCGCAGATCGTCGTGATAGCTTTTTCAGAAAATTGGCTTCACGCGCTATGAACCGTTTACGTGAAAACATTACGCGCATTACGATGACTGACCAAGGATGTATGTTGCGTGGCTATAGTCGTCGTATTGTTGACTTGGTTCGTCAGTGCGATGAAAGCAATACTTTTATTCCAGCATTGGCTTACACCTTTTCGGCTAATCCAACTGAGATCAACGTGAAGCATGAAGAACGTTTTGCTGGTGAATCTAAATATAGTCTGTACCAACTCATTCGCTTGAACTTTGACTTGGTCACCGGCTTCTCAGTGATGCCTTTGCAGATCTTCTCGATTCTAGGCATGCTGCTCTCTCTTGCCGCCGGCAGCCTATTTGCTTACTTACTAGTACGCCGCTTTGTTCTTGGGGCTGAGGTTGAGGGAGTCTTTACCCTCTTTGCCTTAACGTTCTTCCTGATTGGTGTCATGCTTTTTGGATTAGGCTTGTTAGGCGAATATATCGGTCGCATTTATCAGCAAATCAGAAATCGTCCACGTTACGTTGTGCAAACTGTTTTAGAGAAAAAATAATTGCACGCAGTCGTCTTCGCTTATCACGATGTTGGTGTCAATTGCCTGAAGGCCTTGCTAGCAGCAGGCATCAAAGTAGATTTAGTAGTTACCCACCAAGATGATCCTAATGAAAATGTTTGGTTTGATAGCGTTGCTAAACTCTGCACCGATCAAAACATTCCCTACATCACACCGCATACGAATGAATTAAGTGATTTAGTTCCTAAACTAAAAGCCTTGGCTCCAGACTATATTTTTTCTTTCTACTATCGTTTTATGATTCCAGCGCAAATTTTGGCCTGCGCAAAGATTGCTGCCCTAAATATGCATGGCTCGCTGCTTCCAAAGTATCGCGGTCGTGCACCAGTCAATTGGGCCATTCTCCATGGCGAAACCGAAACGGGTGCGACCCTGCATATCATGGAAGCAAAACCCGATGCAGGCGATATTGTTGGGCAAGCAGCAATAAAAATTGATCTAAATGAAACTGCTACCGATGTTTTTGGCAAAGTGACTAGCGCTGCCGTCAAAGTGATTGAAGAGGTATTACCCAGCCTTCTAAAGGGTAAGGTCCCCCGCAAGCCGAATGAACTCAATAAAGGCAGCTATTTTGGTGGCAGAAAGCCTTCTGATGGACAAATTCATTGGGATCAAACAGCGCTTCAGATCCATAACCTCGTTAGAGCTGTTGCACCCCCTTATCCTGGCGCGTTTACCCAACATCAAGGGGAAACGATGATTGTGGCCCGTACCAGCCTATCAGGGCCCTTCCCAAGCCATCTCGATCTTGGTATCCAAGGGGTCCAAGTGGTTGATAATCGAGTATTCGGCGTTTGTGGCGACCATCAGGCAGTAGAAATCTTAGAATGGTTTCCCGCTAACAAATAAGCACTGTATTTAGCAATCCCAAATTAGATTAAAACGAGGCAGTAAAGATGAAAAAAGTACTCATTCTTGGTGTTAACGGCTTTATTGGCCATCACCTTTCCAAGCGTATTCTTGAGACAACTGACTGGGATGTCTATGGCATGGATATGCAAAATGACCGCCTAGGCGATTTAATAAACCATCCTCGGATGCACTTTTTTGAAGGTGACATCACCATCAATAAAGAATGGGTGGAATATCACATTCGTAAGTGTGATGTGATCTTGCCTTTAGTTGCGATCGCTACACCAGCAACTTACGTACAACAGCCATTGAAAGTATTTGAGCTCGACTTTGAAGCCAATCTCCCAATCGTTCGTTCTGCTGTTAAATACAAAAAGCATTTGGTGTTCCCTTCGACTTCTGAAGTCTATGGAATGTGTGAGGATGAGCAATTTGATCCTGCAAAATCGAATATGGTCTACGGCCCCATCAACAAACCACGCTGGATCTACGCTTGCTCTAAGCAGTTAATGGACCGCGTGATCTGGGGATACGGCATGGAAGGTTTGCGTTTTACTCTCTTCCGCCCATTCAATTGGATTGGCCCTGGTTTAGATAGCATCTACACAGCAAAAGAAGGTTCATCCCGGGTAGTGACTCAGTTCTTAGGTCATATCGTTCGCGGTGAGCCGATTAACTTAGTGGATGGTGGAGCACAGAAGCGCGCTTTCACTTATATAGATGATGGTATCGATGCCTTAATGCGCATCATCGATAACAAAGGTGGTGTTGCAAATGGGAAGATCTACAACATTGGTAACCCAAAAAACAATCATTCGGTGCGCGACTTAGCAAATCAAATGCTAGAGATTGCTCGCAGTATTCCTGAATATGCTAAGACCGCAAATGCCGTCAAGATTGTGGAAACTACTTCTGGCGAATACTACGGTGAAGGCTATCAAGATGTACAAAACCGTGTACCGGCTATTGATAACACCATCAGTGAGCTAGGTTGGAAACCGACCACGACAATGACTGACGCTCTTAAGAATATTTTTGAAGCCTATCGTCAAGATGTTGAAAAAGCTCGATCCTTAGTCGATAAAGAATAAGAAAAAAACACAAAGATTCATGGCTAAGATTGCTCTCAAGGTTGATGTAGATACCTTACGTGGCACCAAGGAAGGTGTGCCTAATTTAGCTCGTACTCTAGAGCGCTTTGGCCTCAAGGCCACCTTCTTATTTAGTTTAGGCCCTGACCATACTGGCTGGGCCCTCAAGCGCGTCTTTCGGCCCGGCTTTCTCAAAAAAGTGAGTCGCACCTCAGTAGTGGAACACTACGGTATCAAGACATTACTTTATGGAGTACTCCTCCCTGGTCCTGATATTGGCAAAAAAGCGGCCTCCCAAATGCGGGCGATTGATCAAGCAGGTCATGAGACTGGGATTCATACTTGGGATCATGTTGCTTGGCAAGATGCAGTGCGCACGCAAGACTCACGGTGGACTAAAGCGATGATGCAAAAAAGTTGGGATCGCTTTGTAGAAATATTTGGACACCCACCAGTTACCTATGGCGCAGCTGGTTGGCAAATGAATGAGGCGGCGTTTGAGCAACTCGATGATTGGGGTATTACTTATTCCTCTGACGGTAGGGCCCAACCAAATCTGATGCCCTATCGTCTAGCTTTAGCTTCAGGCAAAGCGAAGCACGTGCAATACCCAACCACTCTACCTACCTTTGATGAGCTGATTGGTATTGATGGAGCAGATGAGTTTGGCGCTGTGAAGAAGCTCTTAGAAATCACCCAAAGCAACCCAAACGACCAAGTCTTTACACTACATGCCGAGCTTGAAGGGCAAAAACTACTGCCAGCCTTTGAACAGCTATTAGCTGGATGGCTAAATCAAGGCCATGAGCTGGTCACTATGGGCGAGCTTCATAAATCCTGGGAAGCCACCAAACAACTCGATAAAATAGCAGTATTACCTCTAAAGTGGGGAGAAATACCCAACCGAAGTGGTGATCTGATTATTCAGAATAATTAAATGAGTCACAACAACAACGAAGGATCATCATGACAGTAGCTATCGGTCAATCTATACCTCAATGTGCTATTCCAGCAACATCGGGACTGTCCTTTTCTCCAGCCTCTGCTAAAGGCAAAAAACTGGTCCTTTATTTTTATCCAAAAGATATGACACCAGGGTGTACAGCAGAGTCAGGGGAGTTCCGAGACAATATCGCGGCCTTTACAAAAGCAAACACCCTAGTGGTAGGGGTTTCCAGAGATAGCCTAAAGTCACACGATAACTTTCGCAGCAAATTGGGCCTGCCCTTTGAATTAGTAGCTGATACAGAAGAAAAGCTTTGCCAAATATTTGGGGTCATGAAGATGAAGAATATGTATGGCAAGCAGGTCCGTGGGGTTGAGCGCAGTACCTTCCTGTTTGATTCCT
>CANHLB010000097.1 GCA_947461335.1 Burkholderiaceae bacterium
GCTTGAATAGGAAAATCTAAACCAGCACTAGAAGGGAATTCTCCAGCTTTCTGCAAACGAGAATAAGACTTTGAAATATCGTAAGAGGCCCCCAAGAGCAGGGTGACTAGTGCAGGACTAATATCCTCTTTAGCTACTAATGTAGCTGTCGCTGCGACTACTTGAATATCCTGACGCGGTAAATCATGCGAAATGCTTAATAAACCTCTAGGCACGTTAACCTTAGAAAGATATGGCAAGTTACGCGTATAAGCATCGGCTTGCTCAAAGCTCATTAAGCGAATGCCCGGGATTTCATAGAATTTTTTGAGAATAGGTGCTTCAGCAGCTACCACAATAAATACAGCGTCTAACTCTCCCCTGTTGAGTTTATCGATAGCCTCATCGGGTTTAAGCTTCTCTGCACGAAGTTCAGCTTCTGATAAACCACTAATTTGTAATAATGTCTTGCTAAGTGCTAGGGTGCCACTACCTTCGTTACCAATGGAAATACGCTTACCCTTCAATTGTCCTAATACACGTAAGCCACCTTCACTTTTAAAAGCAGCTTCGCGGTACCATACCCATACTGGTTCATAAAATATTCCAGCAATAGAAACTAGCTTGGGATATTTACTAACATCGGCTATGCCACCCTGAACCATCGCAAAATCAACATCAGAATGCGGGTCATTTAGAAGCGCAAGATTATCGATACTTCCACCTGTTGCCATTAAGTCAAGTTTGACACCATCGTTCGCAAGCTCCGTCTTTAGGCGCTCTCCAAACTGGTAATACAGCCCCGTCGGAAAACCCGTGGCCATATCTATTACCTTAGGGGGAGGTGGAATCAAAATCCATAAAACACCAAAGATGATGATTAATGCTGTCAAAAAGCCAGCCGCAATCACTAGTGGGTTATAAATGTGCCTTTTGATAGATTTCATAAAAGTCTCGTCTGTTTTTTGCATTATGCCCCGAGAGCAAAAATAGCATGAAGACTATGTAGAAGCAGGCAGATAAGGGGCTCAGGATCAAGCTAAAGCACGATTATCTTTACTGCCTCACTTGATCAATCATCAATATGACATTTTTTGCACCAAGCTTTACGATTTGGGCGGATGAGATTAAGTCTCCAGACTCTGGTTTTGCCATTCCTGTCTTTGAAACTCTGACTTCAATAGATGCCTCAGATAGTTGTGAAAGCGGTGCACTTGGATTTAGCGCAAGAGCATCGGTTAATGAGAAATTCATTGGAAAGTCAGTCACAGCAGTTTTAAGGACCGCCACCGGCATACGCTCGCCAGGTTTACGTGCAATGACCATGATGACGTCACCAGGCTTAAGTTTCGATTTCAAATCTGCTACCAATTCAATCTTGCCGCTAATCCCTTTGCTGTCAGGAGGAGTATTTTTAGTGGGCAAACCACCTTTGCTGCGCGCCTCAGCAATGGATTCCCCTATAGATCGAGCCTCTTCTGAACCTGGTGGCAATTGCTTGGCAAGCTTTTCCCAAGTTTGTACTGCGGCTTTGTAATTTCCAGCCGTATAAGAGGCTGTTCCTGATAACCAAAGGGCCATTAAATTATTGGGGTCTAGCTTTAATGCCTGATTGATGAGCTGCAGAGGTTTACCTGCAAAATTACCGTTAGCATTACTGGCGAGAGTATCAGCGTAGTCTGCTAACAGCTGTGGGTCTGAGCCAACAAAATCACCGGCACGCTCATAAGCTTTAGCTGCCTCCTCGTTGCGACCCAAAATACGGTAGGAACGAGCGAGCATTACCCAGCCTTTAAAATTCGTTGGATCTTGCTCCATCTTCGCTGCAAATTCAGTCACCATTTTCTCGACACCCTCTCGAGTCATAGGCTGCTGTACATTTTGCTCTGCGATACGAGGGGCATCGCCTAAAGTCAAATAGAGGCCTGAAGAGAGTAAAGCAACAAATAGGCAAAGGCCAACCACAGTCTTTTTAGTAGAGCCCATCTCAGAGCGATCATCTTCCTCATTTGTGTCCTGAAAAAGTCGTTGCCGTATTTCAGCATGAGCCATTTCATAATCCACAGAAGTGATGGAGCCCATTGTTAGCTCTGCATCCAGCTTCTCAAGCTCTTCACGATAAATTGCCGCATTCATTTGACGGCGTGAGGTTGCCTCACTCTTTGAGGGGAAAATAAATGGGCGCAAAAGTAATACCAGCACCAAAACTAGTAAGAGAAAAGCGGCGATTAGAAAACTAGTCATTAACTATCTTTTCCAGCGTTATTAAGGAGGGCATCAATTTTTTGATTGTCTTCAGCAGACAAAGTGACGCTAAGCACACGACTATTTCTGCGACGCAGATAAATCAATAATCCAGCAATACCAACCATCAGAATAACAAAAGGTCCAATCCAAAGTATCAAAGTAATGGGTTTGACTGGGGGGCGGTACAAAACAAAGTCGCCATAACGTTCGACCATGAAGTTTCTAATTTGATCGTCGCTCTTCCCCTCTTTAATTAAGGTCCGGATTTCTCGACGGAGATCATTTGCTAAATCGGAGCGGGATCCAGCTAAGGACTCATTTTGGCAAACTAAGCAACGCATTTCTTCAGAGATACTAATGAGCCGTTGTTCTATCAGTGGGTCATCCGCCAAAGGTACAGCATCCTTAGCGCAAACTATCAGACTAACAATACAGAGCGTAATGAAAAGTACTTTTTTCATGACTTCTTCAATTCACTCAGTAATGGATAAATCTTTTGATTGAGAACAGTAGGGGAGATAGGGCCAACATGTTTAAACCGAATGATGCCCGCCTTATCAATCACATAGGTTTCAGGTACACCATACACTCCGTAATCAATGCCTACTCGGCCATTAGCATCAAAGGCTGAGAGTAAATATGGATTGCCTTGCGAAGCAAGCATTGCGAGTGCATCCGCACGCTGGTCTTTGTAATCTAAGCCAATGATAGGCGCCATCTGCGATTTTGCAAGTTCGACCAAGACAGGATGTTCTTCACGGCAAGCAACGCACCAAGATGCCCAAACATTTAAAACCCAGACCTGCCCTTTCATACTGGCAGGAGAGAAAGTCTTATTGGGCTCAGATAACTGAGGGATGTCAAAAGCTGGGGCTATTTTATTGATTAAGGGTGATGGCAATTCATGAGGATCGCGATTTAAACCAATCGCCAAGAAGACAACCAAGACAAAAAAGAGCACTAAAGGAATTAGAAACTTTGCTTTCATACTGCATGTCTCTTTAACTTAATACGATAGCGCTTATCAGAGATTGCCAAAACACCGCCTAAGGCCATTAATAAACAACCGCCCCAAATCCAGTCCACAAAGGGCTTGTAATAAACGCGTACAGCCCAGGATTTATCAGATAGCTCTTCACCCAAAGAAACATAAATGTCCCGTGTAAGCCCTGCATCAATCGCTGCCTCAGTCATTGGCATAGTTGAGGAAAAATAATTACGCTTTTCTGGATACAGGGTTGCCTCAGTATTGCCATTTTTGCTGAGCAAGAAAGTACCTCTCATCGCCTGATAATTTGGCCCCGGCACAAGATTGACGCCCTGCAGCTGAATTTGATAGCCACCGACTGAGACTGTTTCCCCAGTCGACATACGAACATCTTTTTCTTCTTGATAAGCCCCAACCATGGTCACACCAATAGTAAAAACAGCTATACCTAAATGCGCTAACTGCATGCCAATAAATGAACGCGTAGGTTTACCTACTTTAGCCTGACGAATAATTTGCAAGCATCCAGAACTGATTACCCAAAAAGCTAATAAGAAACCAAGTCCCGCCAACCAAGTGAACTCACCCATCATCAAGGGAATACTGATACCAGCAATCACTGCTACTAAACCTGCAAGCCATAAGCGCTTGATTACTTTTAGAAGATCAGAGCTTTTCCAGTTGGTCCAAGGGCCTATACCCATCAATACCAACAATGGAGCCATGATAGGTACAAATACACTATTGAAATAAGGGGGGCCTACAGAGATTTTCCCAAGATGCAATGCATCAATGAGTAAGGGATAAAGAGTACCGAGTAGGACAGATCCAGCAGATACTACTAAGAAAACATTTCCCAGTAAGATAAAAGTCTCTCTAGAGCTCAGGCTAAATTTTCCGCCCATAGTACTTTTTGGCGCACGAATTGCATACAAGATTAATGAAGAGCCAACTACTAAGACCAAAAAGATCAGAATAAAAACACCGCGCTTAGGGTCTGTAGCAAATGCATGTACTGATGTCAGAACACCCGAACGCACTAAAAATGTCCCTAATAGGGAGAGTGAGAAAGCAGTAATAGCCAGCAAAACTGTCCAGCTCTTAAAGCCCCCGCGCTTCTCTGTTACAGCCAATGAATGCAATAGTGCAGTTCCTACCAGCCAAGGTATGAAAGATGCATTCTCAACGGGATCCCAAAACCACCAACCACCCCAACCAAGTTCGTAATATGCCCACCAGGAACCTAGCGCAATACCTAAAGTTAAAAATACCCATGCAGCCGTTGTCCATGGACGTGACCAGCGCGCCCATGCAGCATCCAATCTTCCAGATAATAAAGACGCAATCGCAAAAGCAAAGGCTACCGAGAATCCAACATAACCCATATAGAGCATGGGCGGATGAAACACTAGACCAGGATCTTGCAATAGTGGATTTAAAGAGCGGCCATCTTGTGCAGCAGGCAGCAAGCGTTCAAATGGATTTGAGGTTGTGAGAATAAAAAGCAGAAGTCCACTCATCACCAAGCCCAAAACACCAATCACTCTTGCAACCATAAACTCATCTAAAGCTTTAGATAGTTGAGCAACTAAAATAGTCCAAGTACTTAATAAGAAAACCCATAAGAGCAATGAACCTTCATGTCCACCCCACACTGCCCCTAAACGATACATGACAGGCATCTGAGAATTAGAGTGCTCAGCGACATAAAGTACAGAGAAGTCGTTGATATAAAAACTCCAGGCCAAGATTACAAAGGCAGTGGCAAGTAATAAGAAAACTGTTTGAGCGGTAGGTCTTGCTAGCATTAGCCACTCTCGGCGACCCTGATGTGCACCCACCAGAGGAAGAACTCCTTGAATGATGGCTACACAAAGCGCCAGAATTAATGCGTAATGCCCAAACTCAGGAATCATTTAGCACTTCCATTTTTTTGGGCTTGCTCTAAAGCGTGCTTTGCTTCGGGAGGCATATAGTTTTCATCATGTTTAGCAAGAACTTCACTAGCAACAAATTCACCGTTGGCATTTAAACGACCTTGAATGACTGCGCCCTTACCTTCTTTGAATAAATCAGGAAGAATGCCTGTATAGGCAACAGGAATATCTTTAACGAGATCGGTAATCACAAAGTGCACTGTTAAGCCATCACGTTTGACAGAGCCCTCTTTCACCATACCGCCAATCCGAAATGCTTGACCCTGGGGCGCCTTACCAGCAGCAACCTCACTGGGGGTTACATACAAAGCAATATTGCTATTAAGCGCATTCAGAATCAATAGTGCTGCAACCCCAATGACGGCTAAGGCAGCAATAATGATTAGTGCACGTTTATGTCTTGGTTTCACTTACTACTTTCTCTATCAAACTGTTCGGCCAAGCATTCTTGTTTGAGTCTGCGCACGCTCGCCTTAAAGCGAGCACGAATCACTAATGGCTCAAGCAATAAGACTAGGGCACAAACGCCAAAACTACTCCATACATAAAGTGCGTAGCCACCCATGGCGAAAAATTCGGCAGGACTATTCCACATCAGTTTTTCACCTCATCTAATTGTCGCACCCAATCAGTATGTGCTTCACGCTCCAGAATGATTGCCCGCACGCGCATTAAACCCACCGCAATTGAATACATCCAAAAGCATAAAGCCATTAATAACATTCCCCACAGCATGGTCTGAGCCATCGCAGGAGATTTGGTTAGAGAGACGGAAGCGCCTTGATGCAGGGTATTCCACCATTTCACTGAAAAATAGATAATAGGTATGTTCACAACACCAAGCAAAGCCAAAATTGCGCCGGCCTTATCTGCTCTACGCACGTTATCAATAGAGGCTTGGAGGGCAATAAAACCTAAATAAAGGAAGAGTAGGATTAATTCTGAAGTAAGACGGGCATCCCATACCCACCATGTACCCCACATTGGCTTACCCCAGAAGGCACCGGTCCAGAGGGATAGAAATGCCATCCAAGCACCAACTGGTGCTAAGGCTTGGGCCATCATGGCAGATAAGCGTGTATTGAAAATCAAGCCCAGTCCTGCCCATGCTGCCATGACTAAATAAATAAACATCGACATCCATGAAACAGGCACATGAATAAAGATAATGCGGTAGCCCTGACCTTGGACTGCGTCAACCGGAGCCACAAAGAAACTAAGCCATAATCCTGCCACGCCAAATACCACAGTAAGCAGCCAAAAAATAGGTATCAGCTTTCCAGCAACCGGATAAAAAGTACTTGGGCTTGATAACTTAAACCAGTTAATCAAGCGGTTATTAGAAAAGGAAGGATTATTTACAGAATTCATTCAATTGCAATCTTTACAGCGGCAGCACTAACCCAAGGGATAAATGCTAACGCTAAAATCAATAAAGCGCCTAGCAAGGAAAAATGGCCTGAAGTATCTAGTCCAACGCTATTGGCATAAACAGCACCAGCACCAAAAATTAATACAGGGATATACAAGGGCAAAATGAGTAGGCTCATCAAA
>CANHLB010000098.1 GCA_947461335.1 Burkholderiaceae bacterium
GATGTCATTCGTGATCTGCAATCATCTAATGGTGATGGCAAGCGACAATGGGTTGCGATGGTAGGTGATGGTATCAATGACGCGCCCGCACTTGCTACTGCTGATGTTGGTATGGCTATGTCTACAGGGACGGATGTCGCAATGCAGGCTGCAGGCATTACTTTGATGAGGGGGGATCCCACTTTAGTCGCTGACGCAATTGATATTTCTAAGAGAACCTGGAGAAAAATTCAACAAAATTTATTCTGGGCTTTTGTCTTTAATTGCACCGGCATACCACTAGCTGCTCTTGGCTATCTCTCGCCAATGCTGGCTGGCAGCGCCATGGCACTATCGAGTTTTTGCGTATTAAGTAATGCGCTCCTACTAAAACGCTGGCGTCCATCCCACTCCTAAGCGGGCTTTATTTTGAATTCTTGCGGATTAGCTCAATATCGCCGTAGATAGCACGCGTTTCTGATTTTGTATTGTCAGTATCTGTTAATAAAGCAATGCCAATCACTTCGCCCGGAGCTTCTCCATAGGCTCGCTTGTAATCAGCGGCTAGATCACGTTGATGCTTATGCCACTCATTCAAATTATTCCAGCCAGAATCAACCACGATCATTTTGATGCGAGAAGTATGCGCGCTATTAACAATCGTATCTACTGGAGATTTACCGGACCAGATATACATCAAAGTGGCATATGGCATTTCTTGACCACTGATGAGATTGGCCATCTCGAAGTTCATCTTTTCCTTCAGTGACAATTTTGATTTATTACCATCAAATGCCACTAAGATTCTTAGAGGTGCATCATCGTTATAACGATCGGAGTTATCAGCTTCAGGTATTGGGCTTAATGCTTTCCACTCCCACTGCAGCCATAAATTACTCGCCTGTCTTGGGCGCAACTTCACCGCTAGGCCCGAGGCAGATGTTTTGGAATTAGCACTCAGTACAGTTTTACCTTGATAGTTTTCGAGGCGATATACCGTATTCTTTTTGTAAGGAGCTATGCGATAGAAATTCCAGCCCTTAGGTATTCCTTCACGCGCAGTTTCAGCAGAAAATTTAGGTAGTTCTTCCTGCGCTGGAAGATTGCTCAGGTCAAAGACTTTCCCCGACTCATCTTGCACTGAATTGACTCCGAAACCAGCACAACCCGCCAGCATCATCAAGATGCACAGAATAAGAGGGTAAAAAGCAGATTTCAACATAGCTCTAATTGTCCCAAAGAATTGTCCAAGTGAGTCTAAAATCAATTCATGCGCCATCAATCACCCTCAAGCTGGGCTGCCATCTGCATTTGCATAGCAGCGATAGTGCACTTTGCTTTAGGGTTTTCAATTGAATTTTCAGTAGATGAGGCGCATTACGCCCTCTATGCTCAACATTTAGCATGGAGCTATTTTGATCACCCACCATTGGTAGGGTGGATTCAGTGGCCACTGGTATCACTGACTTCATCTGAAGGTTTGATTCGGATAGTGCCTGAACTGCTTTGGGCACTTTCCTGCCTTTTGGTTTATCAAGTGACGCTAGAGCTCCATCACTTTATACAAGGACGTAACGCAGGCTACCTGACGAGCTCACTTCCTTCGGCAAATATCTGCGGACTCATGGCTGTACTTGCCATCATTGCTGCCCCAATGCCTCATGTACTGGCGATTGGTCTATTGCCAGATACTTTGCTTGCGCCCTTGAGCCTTGGTTTAATGTATATGGCACTTCGCTGGTTGATTCAAGATCGCTTTACGCTTGGCGACTGGATAGCAATAGGAATCTTGTTGGGATTGGCAGGTTTAAGTAAATATACTGCTGTATTTACTGCCTTTGCATTACTCTTAGTTTTGCTCAGTGCTCGCGGAAAATCTTCCATAAGTCAAATCGGTTTTTGGTTAGCATTGGCTATAGCTTTGATCTTAGTTAGCCCAGTGCTCTACTGGAATTGGGCCAATGACTGGATCTCATTCAAATACCAAATTGCGCATGGCAGCGGTGGCGAATGGCTCTGGCGCAGGCTGGGCGCCTTTATTGGTATTCAGATTGTAGTATTTGGCCCTCTTCTGATCATGGGTAGCATTATCTTTTTAAAAGATTGCATGCATGTCATCAAACTTTCTATCGTTTGCTTATTGGGATTCTTTTTTATTCCCTTCATTATTTTTGCAAGCCTGTCTGGTGGAGGCAGCCTTCCACACTGGACAACACCCGCTTGGTTCTGCTTAGCTCCGTTTGCCGGCATTGGTTTAGCAAAAGCATGGTCTGTCCAGCATCGATTCCTTATTCGCGCTTTTTTTACCCTTCAAGTTGCGCTGTGCTTGGTTGGTTTTGGGTTTGTTCTATCTGGAGGCATTTCCTCTGCGTTGATTAAGTCAAATCCCATCGCCGATCTCTATGGCTGGAAAATGGCAGGACAAAAAGCTGCTGAACTTAGTCAGGCCACTAAGGCAAATGGCATTGCAGTTCAAAATTGGACCTTAGGTAGTCGTGCTGCTTGGTATGCCAAACCCATTCCTGTATTTGTTCTTGACCAAAGAAAAGATCAATTCGATCTCTGGTTTGGACAGCTGCCACAAGGTGCCAATATTCTGCTGATTAACTGGTCAGGGATGACATTTTCTGCCCCAATTGGCAATAAATCTAGCTTTGAGCGCTGTGAACCCTTAGATAGTTTAGAAATACAGCGATTTGGTCAGATACTGTCTAAATTTGACTTTAGCCTTTGTAGTAATTGGCAGGGACCTTCCGTAGCAAACTAATTCTCCCAAATTCAAGACCTTAGGGGTCCAAGGCATTATCCTTACGCCTATGAGTTCAATACCCCAAGCCACCCAAAAAAGCCCTTCTGGATGGAAATCAGTTCTGAAGCGTGCATGGCCAACCATCCGCATCCTGCTATCAATTGCACTTCTCTGGAAAGCTACTAGCGGAATTGACTGGCATACCCTGCTTGATTCTGAAATCAAAATGGAGCCCATTTGGTTTTTAGCTGCTTTAGCTAGCATGATGACTGCCTTTATCTGTGGCGGCTATCGCTGGGGTTTATTTATGCAATCCGTTGGCTTTCCACGCCGCATCCACTCTTACATCGGTCTTTATTTTGCAGGCGGATTAATCAATCAAGGCTTACCAAGCACTTTGGGTGGCGATAGCTATCGCGCCATTACTGCCACCCATCTGACAAACACTGGGGACTTAAGTGACACTAAGGAGCTTGACGAAGAGCTACATCACTCAGTTGATCTGGAGCATGCAAAGCCTAAGTTACGTCTTAGCTTTTCCATGGTGTTAGTTGATCGCCTTCTCGGACTAGCCGGTAATAATTTATTAGGCGGCATTGGCTTGATATTGGGTGGTGCCACTTTAGCCACTTGGGGTCAAGACTTAGGTTATGTAGTACTTGGTATCATGCTTTCTGCAGGTTTGATTATTGCTTTTCTGCTTGCCTGGTCCCCAAGTAAGCAACTGATTCAGAAACTGCTTGATCGCTTTCAAATGAATAATGCGATGCCTGGCATCAGATTAGCTTTTGCATGGCCTACCAATATTGCTCAAGCATGCTTAGCCATCGGTATTCACTTTATGACGATCCTGACGCTCCTGTTTTGCATGAAGGCTTATGGCGTTGATGCGCCAATCCAAGGATTAATGATTGGTTTACCAGCTCTTAGCTTATTGCTCATGCTCCCTATTAGTATTTCAGGATGGGGCTTGCGGGAAGCCACTTTGTCCTCTGTTCTGGCACTGTGGGGCGTTAACCCCTCTTTGACAGTATTAGCATCTATCAGCTACGGCGCAATCACTGTTTTATCAGTGCTACCTGGTGCATACTTTTTACTAAAACGAAAATAATTCTTTCAGAGAAAAACGATGACTATTAGCGTCAATACTATGCGTGCCATTGATCACTGGGTCGGCGTACCACTCTGTGCAATTGTTAGCCCTTTCGTAGCATTACTTGATGGTGTAAAGAATATTTTTAGCCGTGGCCCAGAAATTCCTAAGAAATTGCTTTTTATTGAGCTCTCTGAGATGGGTAGCGCTATTTTGGTCGACCCAGCGATGCGCAATGCACAGGCTCGTGGTGCCGAACTCTTTTTTCTGATCTTTAAGAGTAATCGCGCAAGCCTAACTTTATTAAATACCGTTAAACCAGAAAATATCTTCACGATTGACTCCTCTAGTTTGGGCGGTTTAATCAAAGATACTTTGCGCTTCCTGATTGTTGCTCGACACCGCCAAATAGATACTGTGATCGACCTAGAATTATTCTCGCGCTTTACCGCCCTGCTGACTGGCCTATGTGGAGCTCGCCGTCGCGTGGGTTATCACATTTTTCATGGAGAGGGTCTGTGGCGTGGATTTATGCTCACTCGTAAAGTGCATTACAACCCACATATCCACATTACCAAAAATTTTCTTTCCTTAATTCATGCTGCTTTTGCTAAAGAGATTGAAGTGCCCTTTAGCAAAATTCAGATCCCAGATTCTGAGGTGCGCTTAGAGCAAGCGGTGATTAACCCGGCAGCACTCCAAAAGGTAGGAGAGCGAATTGAAAAGCTGGCTCAGGAATATGGTCTTGAATATACCCCCGGCAAGAGCCGCTTAATTTTAATTAATCCTAACGCTAGTGACTTGCTGCCACAACGTCGCTGGGCGCAGCAACGTTTCTCAGAACTCATTCAAGCTGTCCACGCAAAATATCCACATGATCTTATTTTGATTACTGGATCCCCCGCTGAATTTGCTTATGTAGAAAAAGTTCGCACAGTCGCTAATATTAAAAATGCCCTGAACTTCGCAGGACAAGTCAGCTTTGCTGAATTACCTCCGCTCTATACCTTGTCTGATGTGATGGTGACAAATGATTCTGGCCCAGGCCACTTCTCAGCAGTAACCCCCTTGAGAACGGTTGTTCTCTTTGGCCCAGAAACACCAGCACTCTATGGATCGGTAGGCAATTCTATTGCCATCACTGCCAACTTAGCTTGCTCTCCATGTGTCAGCGCTGCTAACCATCGTAAAACGCCTTGTCAAGATAATGTCTGTATGCAAGCGATTACTGTGAACCAAGTATTAGAAAAGGTTTGTGTTCAATTAGAAGATGCTGATCAAGAAAAGGCTCGCTAATTGGAATGAGCAATAAAGCGATTCCTGTATATGCTTGGTTTGTGCCGCTAGCTCCTTTGGGACTTGCACTCGCAATCTACCTGGGTGAGTTTCAAAGCAGGAGTTTCTTATTCATCAATCAGCTTACCCAAGCATTACCAGATACTTTATGGGCATGGTTTACCTTTTTAGGTAATGGTTGGGGTATTTTTGCAATTACATTTCCATTGCTCTTGCTTGCACCCCGCATCATGACTGCCGGTATCTTTGCTGGGGCGATCTCTGCAGTCACAAGCCCTGGCTTAAAAAACTTTTTTGACTTACCAAGACCTGCTAGTGTTTTAGACAATGGCAGCTTTTATCGTCTCGGTGAGCCCTTACTACACAAGGCCTTCCCATCAGGCCATACCTTAACGGCCTTTGCGATTACAACTGCCTTGTATTTTGCATGTGATAAAAATAAACGCGGCCCAATGTCCTTCCTTTTTATTGTGGCAGTCCTCGTTGGACTCTCCCGCAATGCAGTTGGAGCACATTGGCTTACAGATGTATTAGGGGGCGCTGGATTTGGTATCTGGTGCGGAATATTGGGCGCTATTTTTGCCAGTTATATTCCAGAAAAGTTTCTGGCTCCCAAGAGTATTTGGCTACGACTCATTGCATTAGGTGGCGTAGCTGCTATCTACGCTCATCTTACGCAAATTATGGATCACGAACTGAATCTGCCACTGCAGTTCGCATCGATAGCCATCATTACTATTACTTTGCTGATGTTTATTAAAGCCCAATTCAATTCGTCACCTAGTAAATTAGATTGATGCATCATGTTTAGCTACCGACATGCGTTTCATGCTGGCAGTCATGCTGACATTCTGAAACACTTCATACTCATTCATCTGGTTGAATACCTTCAGGAAAAGCCTGGCGCCCTAACGATGATTGATACTCATGCTGGAGCTGGGGTTTACAGCCTACAAGATGGCTTTGCTGCAGTAAGTAAAGAAGCTGAAGGTGGAATTTACCGCCTCTTAGACTTTATAAAAAAGGGAAGTCCGATTCCAGAGAGCATTCAAAAGTATCTGAAATGTATTTTGGCAGAAGATAATGAGGGGGAGCTTACTAACTATCCCGGCTCACCTTTCATTCTAGCTAGCTTACTAAGGCCACAAGATAGGCTGAAGTTATTTGAACTGCATCCTAAAGAGATTGATATTCTGCGACACAATATCCGTCAGCTCAAGCAAGCAAAGCAAATCGATGTATATGCTGAAGATGGCTTTTCTAGACTCAAAGGTCTGTTACCACCACCAAGCAGACGCGGCTTAGTACTGATAGACCCATCATATGAAGACAAGCAAGATTATCGACATCTTGAAGTCGCAATAGAAGAAGCCCTTCAACGCTTTGTAACGGGCTGCTATGCTATTTGGTATCCAACCCTTTCAAGAAGGGAGTCAGCAGCATTGCCAGATCGAATGAAGAAAATTGCGACTGCTCATAAACGTTCTTGGCTTCATGCGGAATTA
>CANHLB010000099.1 GCA_947461335.1 Burkholderiaceae bacterium
AGAAACAGAGCCGTCAAGCGCAGATTTCATGGCCTTATATCCTGACTCACCCTCATCAAATGACAAATCATCACAAAAAACAATAAAACGCTCAGGTCGCTCAGCCAAGATATCAGCAATGTCAGCTAAATCCGCTAAATGGTCTTTTTCTACCTCTACTAAACGCAACCCTTGGTTGGCAAACTCATGCAGGCTCGCCTTAATCAAGGATGACTTACCAGTTCCTCTAGCCCCTGTAAGCAATATATTGTTAGCAGGCTTTTTTTGGATGAAGTGCTTAGTATTGTCCCGAATCGCATCCCGTTGACGATCAATGTTCTTTAAATCCTCAAATGTAATATCTGATACATGCTTCACTGGTTGCAGAAAACCAATACTGCCAAAAATACTATCGCGCCTGCGCCATCTAAAGGCGGTTGAAGATTCCCACTCCTTATCGGTTAAGGGCTTGGGCAAGAAGGTTTCAAGATGATCTAGAAGTTGCTCTAATTTTTCATTCATATTTTTCTTAACCTTAAGAGCGATAGTCAGCGTTAATGGATACGTATTCATGAGACAAGTCACACGTCCACATAGTTTGAGTGGCATCACCACGCCCTAAGTCAATTTTGACCGTAATTTCTGGGGCTTGCATTACCCTTTGACCATCGGCCTCTTGATAGCTTGGGTTACGACCCCCATCTTTAGCAACCCAAACATCACCAAGCCACATCTGCACACGGCCCACATCTAGATCGGTAATGCCGGCATAGCCAATGGCAGCCAAAATGCGGCCTAAGTTTGGATCGCTTGCAAAGAAAGCTGTTTTGACTAAAGGTGAGTGAGCTACAGCCTTTGCAACTAAGCGGCACTCTGCTTGCGTCTTGCCGCCAATCACTTCAATCGTTATAAACTTGGTAGCACCTTCGCCATCACGCACAATCATTTGCGCTAATTTTCTGGATAGGGCAATGAGTGCCTCGCGCACGACTGAATAACTTAGATCATTCGCAGATTGAATCTGCACAGACGATTGACCAGTCGCCATGATGATGAAAGAATCATTTGTTGAGGTGTCACCATCGATCGTAATCGCATTAAAAGAAAGGTCGGCGACTTCACGTGTGAGATCGCCTAAGAGGCCCGGTGCAAAGCCCGCATCTGTAGCAATGAAACCTAACATCGTTGCCATATTCGGATGAATCATCCCCGCACCTTTACAGATACCAGTAATAACAACTGGTCCCGCTGGTGTTGATACTGTCACTGAAGTAGCCTTAGGCTGAGTATCAGTTGTCATGATTGCTTGTGCAGCATCAAACCAATTGTCTTCACCTAAATTGGCTACAGCCTTAGGTAAGGCCTTAACAATCTTTTCAATCGGTAGCGGCTCCAAAATCACGCCCGTTGAAAACGGCAGAATCTGCTCTGGATTTAAATTAAGATCTTTGGCTAAAGCGGCACATGTTTCTAAAGTATGTTTCATTCCAGATTCACCAGTACCGGCATTTGCATTGCCAGTATTTACTACTAAAGCCCGAATCTCTCCTTTACAACCTTCTTGCGCTAGATGCTCACGGCAAACCTGTACAGGAGCCGCACAGAAACGATTTAAAGTAAAAACACCGGCAACCTGAGAACCTGGGGTTAAAGTCATCACCAGCAAATCTTTTCGATTGGCTCGCTTGATTCCAGCTTCAGTAATGCCCATCTCAAAACCTTTTACTGGCTTGAGATCAGCTTTTTGGGGGAAGGGTAGGTTAACTGTCATAGTCTGACAATTGTAGATGAGGGACTAAAGGGGCGCTTACTAGCCACCCCTTTTAAATTGAAGCCTAACTTAAGGCGCCGCAGCAATTCTTATACTTTTTGCCACTGCCACAGGTACAAGGATCATTACGACCAACCTTTGGACCAGAACGAACTGGTGCGGGGCTAATTTCAATTGAGGCGCCACGATCGCCAGTAGAGCCAGCCACTTCTTTATCAGGGTCAGCATGTTGATACTGCACATCGGCTAGTTTGGCCAAATCATCATTCATGGATTCTGCAGCTTGGTCCAATTCACTAGCGCTCCGAATTTGCACAGTCATGATATTTTTGACCACATCATTCTTGATAACGCTTAGTAATTCACCATACAACTCAAAAGCTTCGCGACGATACTCTTGCTTTGGATCTTTTTGAGCGTAGCCACGGAGATGGATGCCTTGACGTAAATGGTCTAAGGCCGCTAAGTGCTCGCGCCAATGGGTATCTAAGCTATAGAGAAGGACGGAGCGCTCAAATCCTGCAAACGATTCCCTGCCGGATAAATCCACTTTAGCATCATAAGTTTCTTTAGCGGCATGCAGGACTCGCTCTACGATTTGTGCTTCATCAACTGTATCTGCACCTGCAACCCAGCTAGTCAAATCAACGGTAAGGCCCCACTCGCTTGCAAGCGCCTTCTCGAGACCAACTAAGTCCCATTGTTCTTCCATCGACTCGAGGGGTATGTACAAGGAACAAAGAGAGCGTAAAACATCTTCACGCAAGTTTGCAATGAGCTCACCAATATCTTCGCTCTCCAGAACCTCATTTCTGAGGCGATAGGTTTCTTTGCGCTGATCATTGGCAACGTCGTCATACTCCAATAACTGCTTACGAATATCAAAGTTACGGCCTTCGACCTTACGTTGAGCAGACTCAATAGAGCGCGTTACCATACCAGCCTCGATTGGCTCGCCATCCGGCATCTTCAAGCGCTCCATAACGGCACGCAAACGATCCCCCGCAAAAATACGCAGAAGTGAATCATCTAGGGAGAGATAGAAGCGGGATGACCCAGGATCACCTTGTCGACCAGAGCGGCCTCTAAGCTGATTATCAATTCGACGACTTTCATGACGCTCAGTACCAATGATATGTAAACCACCTGCATTGAGTACTTGGTCATGAATACCTTGCCATTCATCTTGGAGCGCTTTAATTTTGCGCGCCTTTTCAGCATCTGCAATAGTAGCTTCAGACTCTATCAAAGAAGATTGTTTACCAACGTTTCCACCAAGCACAATGTCAGTTCCACGACCAGCCATATTGGTCGCAATGGTGATCATTTTTGGGCGACCCGCTTGCGCAATAATTTCGGCTTCACGTGCATGCTGTTTCGCATTAAGCACTTGATGCGGCAATTTACGTTTATCAAGTAATCCAGAAATTAACTCAGAATTCTCAATAGATGTAGTACCAACTAAAACAGGTTGGCCCCGCTCATAGCAATCGACAATATCTTTGACGACTGCATCATATCGTTCACCTGAAGACTTATAAATTTGATCTTGACGATCTTTACGCTGACTAAGTCTATTAGGTGGAATGACTACCGTTTCAAGGTTATAAATTTCTTTGAACTCGTAAGCCTCGGTATCGGCGGTACCAGTCATACCTGCTAACTTACCGTACATCCGGAAATAATTCTGGAAAGTAATTGTTGCTAGAGTCTGGTTCTCATTCTGAATCGGCACGCCCTCTTTAGCCTCAACCGCTTGGTGCAGCCCATCCGACCAACGACGACCTTGCATTAATCGACCCGTAAATTCATCAACGATGATGACTTCATTATTTTGAACAACGTAATGTTGGTCACGGTTATAAAGGCAATGCGCACGTAATGCTGCATAAACATGATGCATTAACGTAATGTTTTGTGGGGCATACAAAGAAGCGCCATCATTAAGTGCGCCCAACTGCACGAGTATTTCTTCGGCCTTATCGTGCCCACGCTCGGTCAAGTAGACTTGCTGAGACTTTTCATCTACCCAATAGTCTCCTGGCTTCTCAACGCCAGTTCCATCAGATTTTTCCTCGCCAATTTGACGCTCTAAATAGGAAGGAAGCGCATTAATCTTGATGTATAGATCAGTGTGATCTTCAGCCTGGCCAGAAATGATTAAGGGTGTACGCGCCTCATCGATCAAAATAGAATCCACTTCGTCAACGATTGCATAAGCTAAACCGCGCTGCACACGTTGACCCAAATCTTGGACCATGTTGTCACGCAAGTAATCAAAACCAAACTCATTGTTTGTGCCGTAGGTAATATCGGCAGCATAGGCCTCTTGCTTTGTCGTGTGATCCATCTGCGACAAATTGACGCCAACTTTCATGCCAAGGAAGTTATAGAGCGTAGACATCCACTCAGCATCCCGCTGAGCCAGATAATCATTCACCGTAACAACATGCACGCCCTTGCCGGTTAAAGCATTTAAATAGACTGGGAGCGTTGCTGTTAAGGTTTTTCCTTCTCCCGTACCCATCTCGGCAATCTTGCCTTGATGCAATGCAAGGCCGCCCATAATCTGAGCGTCAAAATGACGCATTTTCATAGCGCGTACGCTAGCCTCTCGAACCACTGCAAAAGCTTCTGCTGTGATGTCGTCCAGAGTCTCTCCTGCATCGAGGCGAGATTTAAACTCAGCAGTTTTAGCAGCAAGTGCAGCATCATCAAGAGATTGCAGGTTCGCCTCAAAAGTGGCGACCTTGGCAACTACTTTGCGATACTGCTTTAAGAGGCGGTCGTTACGACTGCCGACCAGGGTTTTAAGAAGACCGATTACCATGGGATATTGAAGTGAATGTAGTCCTTGAGTTTATCACCCGCAACCTTATTTTTTATGAACTTTGCCCCTAAACCGTCCCGCAAGCACATAGCCCATGACTGGCTGGAGTACCTGCGTGAGTCAGATGGTCTTGGCAGTATCTTGGCTAAAACTGAAGACTTGGCCAGACTGAAAGCTTCGCTCAATATTGCCCTAAACAGCCTAGATTTGGGGCATTTAAGCTCAAAAATCGAGGCTGGTTGGCGCTCAGGTGTAAAAGATGAGCTTTTTTTATTGGCCAACTCAGCAAGCATTGGGACCCGCCTGCAGCAAAACTTACCTAGTTTAATCAATGAGTTAGGTAAAAATGGTGTGTTTTGCAAGTCTATTAAAGTGCGCATTAAACCAGCAAGCCCTGCCTGGGAAATCAAACCAAGAGAAAGCAACAAAAAGAATGGGATGCCTAAAGGCTTAAATGAGATTGCTAAAAAGTCTTGGCAAGAGCTTTTGGACAAATTGGCACCAGACTCGGATCTGCGTAAAGCAGTTGAGCGGCTGCTACAAAATAAAAAGAAATAATCCCAGCCCTTCAGATGGCTTGCTTTAAAAAAAGAGGGGCTGGCTTTCTTGAGAATAAGCCTCTGGAGCTTTATTAGTGGCAAAAGATCCAATTTCATATGAACTGGGATCTTCCAAAAGCTTGCGTAAAAGAGCATTATTTAAGGCGTGCCCTGATTTTTCTGCGACATAAGCGCCAACGATTGGATGGCCTACTAAATACAAATCACCAATCGCATCCAAAATTTTGTGGCGCACGAATTCATCTTCATAACGCAGCTCTTCATTATTCAAAATTCGGTGTTCATCTAAAACAATTGCATTATCTAAACTACCACCGCGCGCTAATCCCATCTCGCGCAATGCTTCAACCTCATGCGCAAAGCCAAAAGTTCTTGCGCGACCAATTTCACTACGATAAGCTTGCTCAGCGAAATCCACAACAAATCGTTGACCAGTTTTATCAACAGCTGGGTGTTTAAAGTCGATTGTGAAATCCAATTTAAATCCAAAGAATGGTTCAAGGCGAGCAAGCTTATCGCCATCACGCACTTCCACAGATTTTTTAATGATGACAAACTGACGTGGTGCGTCCTGTTCTACAATTCCAGCGGACTCAATTAAGAATAAAAAAGAGGCAGCACTACCGTCCATAATTGGAACTTCTTCACCGTCAAGTTCTATCAATAGATTATCTAAACCAAGGCCCGCACAAGCAGATAGCAAATGCTCTACTGTTGATACACGTACTCCATCTTTTTGGATCACCGATGCAAGCCTTGTATCACATACGGCCAAAGCGGTTGCGGGAATAATCGAGTGCTCTAATGTATCTACCCTAACAAACTGAACACCTGAATTTACTGGCGCAGGCTTAATCACAATCGTGACCTTGAGGCCAGAGTGCAAACCAATGCCTACCGTTTTCACTGGGGCGGCAATGGTTCTCTGCTTCATCATAAAAATATCTCTAAATTCAGGTGGTGTTGGTCGTAGGGGTTATAGTTTTTTCAGAATAGATCCGGCATCACTCACTTCAAACTTTCCTGGCGCTTCACGATCTAAAGATTTCACCACACCATCTTCGACAATCATGGCATAACGATCAGAACGCACGCCTAAACCACGAGCTGTCAAATCCAACTCAATGCCCATCTTCTTAGTGAACTCAGCACTACCGTCACCCATCATCCGAATTTTTTTACCCACTTTTAGATCACGTCCCCAAGCGCCCATCACAAATGGGTCATTTACAGAGATGCACCAAATTTCATCTACACCTTTTGCTTTAATCGCATCATAGTGCTCAACATATCCAGGCACATGCTTTGCAGAGCAGGTTGGTGTAAATGCACCTGGCAATGCAAAGATCACAATTTTTTTCCCAGCAACAAGCTTCTCAACTTCAAAGGCATTAGGCCCCAAGGAGCAGCCTTCGCTCTCTTCATTAAAAAATTCATAAAGAGTAGCGTTAGGTAATTTTTGTCCAACAGCAATCATGAT
>CANHLB010000100.1 GCA_947461335.1 Burkholderiaceae bacterium
GTTCCTGCTAGGCCAAAGCGCAGTCCATTAGGCGATCCTGGAAATGAATATGCTGTTTGCACGTATTGAGAGCCAGCAGATGCAATGCCATTTAACGAAATGGAATCGCCATAACCCATGGGGTTATTTAAGGTCATTGCAAATACACCTTGGTTTGCACCAGTTGTTCGGCTACCGTAGTTATTTGCCTCAACCCTACCCTGTAAGGCATTGGGCTGAGTTAATTGGAGACGAACATCTACCTCACCATCCTTCTCACCTTGCTCCAATTGATTGGCGACCATCACGCCAGGTGTTTCATTCAGAATCACAATGGCTCGCTCTAGAGATTGCATATTCAAGGGTTCGCCAACTGGGTTGGCATAAGTAATGTATTGGGCAGCACGGTCCTTACCAAAGCGAGTAGCCCCTTTTGGGGTATCGACAGTGACCTTACCAAGCTTTGCTTCGGTCACAATGATCTTCACCACCCCATTGGCTATCTTCTGCGGTGGCAGGATGGCTTGGACAGTAAAGCCCTTCTTGCGATACAACTCCTGGATGGCATCACAAGCATTTTGTAGATCTTCAAAGGTGACTGGAGTTCCAGTCCAGGGCTTTAAAACTGCTTGCACCTCAGCCTCCGGAACAATCTTCACTCCCTCGAGATCAAATTGATTTACTGTAAAACGAACTTCACCCTCTTTAGCTTGAGCCTTAGGGCCAGATGCCCCACGCTCTGGTTGAGGTAATGCCAATGGAGAAGGCAGAGGTAATTGCTGCTCTAGTCCTTGTTGTAAGGCTCCAGCATCAAGCTGAGCATAGACTTGAGTTGATCTAAAAAGGGTTATTGCCGCAAAGGCGAATACGGATTTTTGGATTCCGAAGGTGTAATTCTTGGACATTAAATTGAGCAGTCAAAATTGGCGATAAAGGAAGCTAAAGCCTTGATAAATAATGCTTAAATTTACTGTTTTAAAGGGAAAATTCCCATTAGCTCTATAGCTAACCAGTGATTCAGGTCATTAACATTAAAAAACCTACGAAAATACCTTCTCTCGTTTAAGATTTCGTATGAATTCAGCCATTAGCACCCCTATTTCCTTTGATTACCCCCACCAGGACTCTGCTGGAGTTACCTGTACTGCCCTAGCTTGGGCTAAGACCCCTCCCCAACTTCATGGTGCTGATAAAGCAGTTGTGATTGCTCGCATTAAACAGCTTTTGGTTGAGAAAGATGCTGCGTTGGTCGCTCACTACTATGTGGATGGCGATATTCAGGATTTAGCCTTTGAGACTGGTGGTTTTGTTGCTGACTCGCTAGAGATGGCCCGCTTTGGTAAAAATCATCCTGCCAAAAATCTGATTGTTGCTGGTGTACGCTTCATGGGTGAGACTGCAAAAATTCTCAGCCCTGAGAAACGCATCTTCATGCCAGACCTAGAAGCTACCTGTTCTTTAGATTTGGGTTGCGACGCTTCAGACTTTGCTACCTTCCGCGCCTTGCATC
The DNA here is from genome assembly GCA_947461335.1 of Burkholderiaceae bacterium. Classification (GTDB taxonomy): domain Bacteria; phylum Pseudomonadota; class Gammaproteobacteria; order Burkholderiales; family Burkholderiaceae; genus Polynucleobacter. The sequence continues at coordinate 1,490 of CANHLB010000100.1, forward strand.
CTGATCGTGTTGTGGTGGTCTATGCCAATACCTCAGCTGCAGTCAAAGCACAAGCCGATTGGATGGTGACAAGTTCTTGCGCTCTTGCTATCGTGCACCAGTTAAAAGTGGAAGGCAAAAAAATATTGTGGGCGCCTGATCGTCATTTAGGTCGCTATATTCAGGAGCAAACTGGTGCTGATATGTTGCTCTGGAATGGTGCTTGCATTGTCCATGATGAATTTAAAGCAGCTGAATTAGAAGTCTTAATGGCTGCACACCCCCAGGCAATGGTCTTGGTACATCCTGAGTCACCCCAAGCGGTAGTTGACCTTGCAGACGTGGTTGGCTCTACCTCTGCCATGATTAAAGCTGTTGTTGAAGGATCTGCTACTGAATATATTGTGGCAACTGATAAAGGTATCTTGCACAGGATGCGCCAGCTTGCGCCCAATAAGAAACTTTTTGAAGCACCTACCGCCGGCAATAGTGCGACTTGTAAGAGCTGCGCCCACTGCCCTTGGATGGCAATGAATGGTCTACAAGGAATTTTAGATTGCCTTGAAAATGCTTCTGGTGAAATTTTGATTGAAGAGCCGATTCGGATAGATGCATTAGGGTGTATTGAGCGTATGCTCGACTTCACCAAAAATCATCCTGATTTATTAGCTAAAGCACAACATGGCTTTGTGAAAAATATTGGCGCAGCTTAATGTATGTTTGATTACAACGAAACACTAGAGCAAGCTCGGCAACGTAATATTAACGATGCACTGATGGAAGATATTGGTACTGGTGATTGGACAGCAAGGCTCGTTCCGAGCAAGGTAGTTCATGCTCAGTTAACTGTTCGCCAAGAAGCGGTTCTTTGTGGTGTCGATTGGTTCGAAGGAACCCTTAAAAAACTAGACCCGAATGCTAAGGTCAGTTGGCATTACATGGAGGGCGATCTCATGAAGCCCAATACCAAGGTGTGCGATATTGAAGCCAACTCGCAAGCCCTACTTTCTGCTGAGCGCACCTGTATTAATTTTTTGCAGACACTTTCTTGGACAGCAAGCATTGCCCGTCAACATGTGGATGCTATTGCTGGGGTGAGCCCTAATCCCAAAGGCTGTGCCGTTTTAGATACTCGCAAAACCATTCCGGGTTTGCGCCAGGCCCAAAAATACGCAGTTCGTATTGGTAGCGGTCAGAATCAACGACTGGCACTCTGGCACGGAATCTTGATTAAAGAAAATCATATTGCGGCTGCGGGTAGCGTGACTGCCGCTTTGAATGCTGCTAAGGCCTTAAATTCTGGGGTAGATATTCAGATTGAGGTCGAGAACTTTGTGGAACTGGAAGAAGCTCTGGCTGCAGGGGCTAAGAGTATCTTGATTGATAACTTCACCACTGATCAAATGAAACGGGCTGTTACTCTCACTGCTGGTCGCGCTTTGCTTGAAGCCTCAGGCGGTATCAACTTAGATCAAATGCGTGCGATTGCGGCTACTGGCGTTGACCGTATCTCTTTGGGCAAGCTGACTAAAGATGTCACCGCAGTAGATTTTTCAATGAGAATCTTAGGCTAAGTTCTACCCTTGTAGATAATCTGTTTTTCTAGAGCATTGCGGATAAATTCAATATTGTTTCGCAGGCTGTAGCAGTCAGCAGTAGCTAGCTTTGAAGCTTTAGAGCTCAGAACCCTTCGTTCCATCTCATTGAGTACTTCTATATATTCAGCCCGGCGATTAGGGTCGAATGTTGCAATCGTAGTTTGCTCAAATTTATCCAATTCCTTGTAAATGGAATTAATTTGCTTGCGCGCAAGATTCACCCGATAAGTCGGAATCGATTTAATGATAGGGAATGCAAAAGCTGCAAAGGGTAGCAAAAGGAAGAACATGCGCTCTAAAAATTCAGCGACCCAAAAAGGTAAATATTTCATAAGGGTTGGCGTCCCCTTTTGATAGAAGTATCTTGCCTCATCACTTAAGGGTGCCTCAGAGTTGATATAGGCCGGGAACTGTCCAGTTTTAGCAAAATAGGATTTCACACCATTAATTTCTTTCGCTGCCTCGAGCAGAAGCAGTTGTATCGCTGGATGAAGGCGATTATCAATTAACAAATTGGTAGTCGTAGAAATCAGTTGAATGGGATGATCGGGAATATTGCTACCTAGATCAAATCCACCCATGGGGACAGTCAACTCTTCAAAATAGGGAAAAAGCCTTGTATAGGCATCAGCTCTCCGAAAATTTGCCAAGTGGATTTCTGGGTTACGAATCAGTCGTTGCACATTTGGAGACTCATAACCATCCACTAGAAGAACTGCATCTATCTCCCCGCGCTCTAACGCTGTAACACCATCAGCGTTTTTTAGGGATAACAAGTTTGGAGAGTTGGTGGGTAAATTATTCACCTCCAATATCTTTAATGCATGTGAATGGGTGCCGCTTCCTATTGGGCCAATGGAAATCTTTAACTTAGCAATATCTCGATCTAATATTTTTCTGGCTTCGTTAAAGGCTTTACTGCGATAAAACACCCAAACTGGCTCGAAGTCAACGCTACCTAATGATTCCACTCCAGAGAGTTGATCGGAGGCAATCATTCCCCCTTGCACAAGGGCGATTTGAATAGGATCTTTTCGGTCTATCAGATGCTCCAAATTTTCTTTGGAGCCATGTGTGGCGACTAGCTTGAGATCAATACCTTTCTTGGCAAAATACTCACGGTATTTTTCACCCAAGACCTTGTAAGAACCGCCGAATCCAGTGGCCATAAGTACGTTTTTTGGTGGCGCAGGTTTTGCAAGCCACAAAAGAAGCACTAGAGCCAAAAGCAAAAGTGTCACTAGTGGCCATATCTCTTTTAATAAGCTAAACCAGCTTTTGAGCTCATCTGTAACAGTTTGATAAACCGCAGAAAGATGCTCGCTAACATCCTCTTTAAAACCAGCCATTGGATTCTCCAGTCAATGGAGTTAGCTTATCACTAAATGGCTATTTGAAGACCTGAATTAGAGCTCTTGGGTATTTTCACTACCCTCGGATTGAGGGGTCAGGATCGTTGGATAGGAAACCGCCCAAGTACCTGGGTAGTCACGGCTGTAATGCAGGCCACGGCTTTCTCTTCGCATCAGAGCGGAGCGCACGATTAATTCAGCGCACTCTAAAAGGTTACGTAGCTCAATTAAGTCACGGGTAACTTTAAAGTTGGCATAGTACTCTTGGACTTCATATCTTAAAAGCTTGATGCGATGCAGGGCTCGCTCAAGCCGTCGATTGGTTCTCACAATACCCACATAGTTCCACATCAAGGAACGTAATTCATCCCAATTATGCGCAATGACCACTTGCTCATCAGCATCCTCCACTTGGCTTTCATCCCAAAGGGGAAGGCTTGGCATCGTTGGCGTCTTCAATACCGCTATATCTTCAGCTGCAGCTTTACCAATAACTACACACTCTAGCAATGAATTACTCGCCAAACGATTGGCACCATGCAAGCCTGTATACGTTGCTTCACCAACTGCATAAAGACCAGGTAAATCGGTTCTACCTTTTAAATCCGTTACTACCCCACCACAGGCATAGTGTGCTGCTGGTACCACTGGTATTGGCTCTTTAGTAATGTCTAGACCCAGACTTAAACAGCGCGCATAAATCATGGGGAAATGCTCTTTAATAAATGCCTCTCCTAGATGGGTGGCATCAAGATGCACGTAATCTAGACCATGCTTTTTCATCTCAAAGTCAATTGCCCTGGCAACAATGTCACGTGGTGCTAGTTCTTTGCGTTCATCATGAGCTTGCATGAAGAGGGTGCCGTCAGGCAACTTCAATAGACCACCCTCACCTCGCATGGCTTCAGTAATTAAGAAGGTACGATCACTGGGGTGATACAAGCAAGTCGGATGAAACTGAATAAATTCCATATTTCCAACCCGGCAACCCGCACGCCAAGCCATGGCAATGCCATCACCTGTAGCAGTATCGGGATTGCTGGTGTAGCGATATACCTTGCCTACCCCACCGGTAGCAAGCACGACGGATTTTGCCTCGATTGTTTCTACGTGGTTATTTTTAATGTCTAAGGCATAAACGCCGTAACAACGATTCGGTTTAGTACGCTGTGTCTTAGCATCCAGATGACGATTGGTAATGAGATCAAGCGCAATCCAATGCTCCAGAATCTGAATATTTTTATGAGCCCTGGCTTTATCAAGCAAGACTTCATGAATCGCTTTACCAGTTGCATCTGCAGCATGCGCAATACGACGATGGCTATGACCACCTTCCCTGGTTAAATGCAATCCCATCGGTCCACTTTCATCGGCGGTAAATGGAACTCCTTGATCTACTAGCCATTTGATGGCATCGGCACTCTCTTCTGCGATATAACGCGCAGTAGATTCGACTACAAGTCCTGCACCTGCGTCAATAGTATCGGCCACATGTGAATCGATGCTGTCATGCTCTTTATCTACTACCCCGACGATGCCGCCTTGGGCCCATGCAGTAGCAGCTTCACCTAAACCCCGTTTAGCCATCAATATCACTGGCTGAGATTCGGCCATATGTAAAGCTACGGTCAAACCAGCAAGTCCTGCTCCGATAATGAGAACAGGTAACTCAGCTTGAGTTTGTGAGGGAGAAGGTTTTGAACTAGCCATGGAGGGTTCATTCTACTGGGCAAAAGCTCTAGCGGCAGCTTCTACCGTCTTTTTACTACTTTGCGGGCTAAAAAAGGGGTTGATAAAGACCGCGGCTTAGCCAAAGATAGTAGTGCATTTCGCACAAAAGATCTTGGGAGGTCTGGATTTGCAAGGCAAGCTCTACTAACCTTTTCTTCAAATAAATTTGAATTCAAATTACCTATGGCGATAGATTTATTTTTATTTCTCATAAAACAAATTATGAGGGGTCCAATAAACAATAGACCCCATCTTGAAAATGGGGTCTATTGTTATAAGGCTTTTTTTGTATTTAGCCTACCTGGATGATTGGTTCCATATCCCAAGACCACAGCAGCTTCCCCACCTTTAGTGAGTTTGACTGCACAGTACTTGAACTCAGGAATCTTACCAAATGGATCTAGGGCAGAATTAGTGATTAAGTTTGCAGCAGCTTCATAGTAAGCAAATGGAATAA
>CANHLB010000101.1 GCA_947461335.1 Burkholderiaceae bacterium
ATAATGAAAAAATGTTGGCAATCTCCTCTGATCGCGACACGCCCAAACGAGCCTTTAGCAACCAGACCAGTTTAGATATTGGCGTACTCAGTCCCAATTTAACTTTACGAATTGATACTTACCCCCCGCCGACTAACCTGACCTTCAGAATGTTGATTGGGGTCGTGATTGGATTGAGCGCCTTTGTGATTTGGAGCTTGTGGTCAGTCTTAAAGCAAATGCAAGTCCGCCAAGAAGCAGAAGCTAGTCTTCGAGCTGAAACAAGGTTTCGTAATGCCATGGAAAATTCCACGCCAGTTGGGATTCGGGCTCATGACATGCAAAAGCGCATTACTTATGTGAACCCAGCGTTTTGCGAGATGACTGGCTGGTCGGCAGAGGAGATGATTGGTCTAACCCCACCCTTTCCTTTCTGGCCAGACTCTAGGCGTGATGAGCTGGTTGAGAAGATGAACCGCGCCCTGAAATCTGAAGTGATATCGAAAACAGGTATTGAGGGAGTGATTTTGCGTCGTGATGGTTCTTTAATACAAACACGTACCTTTATTGCGCCACTGATTGATGAAAAGGGTAAGCAAAGTGGTTGGGTTACGTCATTAATTGACATCTCTGAGCCAAAAAAGATTCGTGAAGAGCTCGCCGTCTCACAAGAGCGCTTCATTACTGTGCTTGAAGGACTTGATGCAGCGGTATCAGTGGTAGATCTTGAAAATGACAAACTTCTATTTGCAAATCGTTTTTATCGGGAAAACTTTGGCGATGACTCTAAAGGCCATTTCAAATTAGCTGGCAACGGCGATAATCTTGAAACTCTTCATGATGTTGCTGAAGACTTGCAAGACTCTCCTCCAGGCATTCCAACCTCATTCTTATATCAAGAATCGGAGTCAGAAGAAGTTCAACTGGATGACGGTAGTAATAAGTGGTTTGAGGTTCGTCGTCGCTTCATACCATGGGTCGATGGCCATTTAGCCCAACTCTTAATTGCTACTGATATTACGATCCGTAAAGAAGCAGATGATCTGGCACGTCAACAACAAGAGCGTATGCAATTTACAAGTCGCCTGACTACTATGGGTGAAATGGCATCCTCGCTTGCGCATGAGTTAAATCAACCGCTTTCTGCAATTTCTAATTACTGTATGGGTGTTGCCAAGCGCTTAGAAGGCAATCTTGATCCCTCCATCAGTAAAGATATTTTGCCTGCACTAGAAAAAGCATCTGAACAAGCTCATCGCGCAGGGACTATCATTCAGCGCATTCGTGGATTTGTGAAACGCAGTGAGCCGGTACGCAAATCTTCCTCCATGACAGAGATCATTAGCGATGCTGTTGGCCTTGTTGAAATTGAGGCGCACCGTCACCGCTTAAGCATTACTTCCAATATTGCTGAAAACTTGCCTGAGGTAGATGTCGATCCCGTACTCATTTTGCAAGTCTTAGTTAACCTCCTGAAAAATGCCCTCGATAGTGTGCGCGAAGCCTATCCCCTATCATCCCGTTGGACGGCGCCCCCAGTCAATATTGCGGCTGATATCGATACCAGTACCTTCCCGGCAATGCTCAGAATTCGGGTAACAGATTCTGGGGGTGGAATTGCTGAATCCGTCATAAATCGGATGTTTGAGCCGTTTTTTAGCACCAAAGCTGATGGAATGGGCATGGGCCTCAATATTTGCCGCTCCATTATCGAATCTCATCATGGGCGACTTTGGGCATCCAATGTAATGGACTCCGAACGCACCAAGCTGGCCGGCTGTACCTTTACAATACTTCTACCACTCGAATCCCCCGATTCTCTGGAAAATGGATAAACATCCTATTTTGAGATTTACCTTGCGAGACCCAATATGAACTTAGCTGCTGCCAAACCGAACCAAGCCGAAGTCGTTTATGTAGTTGACGACGATGAAGCTGTACGTGATTCACTCACCTGGCTTTTAGAAAGCAATGGTTATGTAGTTCGCTGTCACGCTAGCGCCGAACGTTTTTTACAATCTTTACAAAGTACGGATAAATCTACTATCTCTTGCGCGATCTTAGATGTTCGCATGCCTGGGATGTCTGGTCTTGAACTACAAGAGCGTCTCATTAGTGAAAATTTCCCAATGCCAGTTGCCTTCATTACTGGCCACGGTGATGTCTCTATGGCGGTGTCTACTATGAAACGGGGTGCGGTTGATTTTATTGAGAAGCCATTTAAAGAAAATGATCTCTGTGGTTTAGTAGATCGCATGTTTGCTAAAGCAAGAGTAGATTACTCACAGGCGAGCCAACGTAAAATTACTCAGAGTTTGCTCAGCAAGCTTACTGGTCGTGAGCGCCAAGTATTAGAGCGTATCGTTGCAGGCCGCCTCAATAAACAAATTGCAGATGACCTCGGAATTTCTATTAAGACAGTTGAAGCGCACCGCGCCAATATTATGGAAAAGCTTAACGTCAATACCGTAGCAGACCTGCTCCGCCTTGCTTTATCTGACCCACAACCTAATTAACTCCAATTAATACTCTCGCTATGCCCGCCCAATTACTAGACGGTAACGCGCTCTCCAAAAAACTACGTGCTGAAATTGCAGCGCGTGGCGCAATTGTTACTGCTAAGGGTGTTCGTCCCGGGTTGGCAGTCATCGTGGTGGGCGAAAATCCAGCCAGCCAAGTGTATGTTCGTAATAAAGTGAAAGCCTGTGAGGATGTGGGTTTTCATTCGGTACTAGAGCGCTACTCTGCTGAGCTTGGGGAAGAAGAACTGCTCGCCCGTATCGCTACTCTCAATGCTGACCCATCCATTCATGGGATCCTAGTGCAATTACCACTACCAGAGCATATTGCCGCTGAACGGGTGCTCGAAGCAATTGCCCCTGAAAAAGATGTCGATGGCTTCCATGTGGCGAATGCTGGAGCCTTAATGGTTGGTCAACCAGAATTTAAGCCCTGCACTCCTTATGGCTGCATGAAACTCTTAGAGAGTATTGATTACCCGATTCGCGGCGCCCGCGCAGTCATTGTTGGGGCCTCCAATATTGTTGGCAAACCCATGGCGATGCTCCTTCTACAAGCAGGTGCTACGGTCACCATCTGCAATAGTAAGACCCGTGATTTGGCTCACCATACGAAAGATGCCGATATCTTGGTGGTTGCTACTGGTAAGCCCAGGATGATTTCAGGCGATATGGTAAAAAACGGCGCTGTTGTCATTGATGTGGGCATCAACCGTCTGCCAGATGGCAAGCTATGCGGCGACGTGGATTTTGATGCCGCTAAATACATCGCTGGTTGGATCACCCCGGTTCCTGGTGGCGTTGGTCCAATGACGATCACCATGCTTCTCATGAATACTTTAGAAGCAGCAGAAAAGGCAGCAAAGCGCTAGATCCATTAAGCTAGAGGGTATGACAACATCCCTCTTATCCCCCCTAGTCGCCTTACCCGCTTCCTTAGAAAATAACCCCCTCCTGACTTTTGGTCGTGGTATTGCCGCATACTCCGAAGTAAAACCTGAGCATATTGCTCCTGCAATTGGCTTCTTACTTAAATATGCACAGGATGCCGTGGATACAGCAACTCATCCTGAAACACCTTCAAGTTGGGAAAAGCTGGTTGAGCCATTAGAGGATGCTACTGAAGCATTAGATAGATCTTGGGGGGCTATCTCTCACCTAAATAACGTGGCTGACACCCCAGAGTTGCGAGCTGCATTCGGCCAGATGCTTCCTGAATACACAGCCTTTCGCTCTAATCTTGGACAGAACTTAGCGCTTTATCAAAAATTTAAAGCACTTAAAAACAGTCCGCAATTTGCAGAACTCAATCGCGCACAACAAAAAGTCATTGAAAACTCACTGCGAGATTTTCGACTTGGCGGTGCTGAATTGAGCGATGCTGAGAAACCGCGTTTTTCTGTAATCCAAGATGAACAAGCGTCTCTTGGTAAAAAATTCTCAGAGCATGTCTTAGATGCAACCGACTGCTTTGTACACACAATTACTGATAAAGCTGACCTTGCTGGTTTGCCAGAGGATATCCTTGCTGCAGCTGCAGATACAGCACAGCAAAAAGGTTTACAAGGCTGGGCATTTACCTTGCACTTCCCTTCTTACTATCCAGTCATGCAGTATTCCGAAAATCGGGAACTACGGCGCCTCATGTATCAGGCCTATGTCACTCGCTCATCAGAGCTGGGACCGCAATATGGCGAAGGTAAGCTCGATTGGGATAACACTCACAATATGTTAGATCAACTCCGCCTGCGTGATGAAGAAGCTCGCATGCTAGGATTTGCAAATTATGCAGCCTTAAGCTTAGCCCCCAAAATGGCGAATAGCGTTGATGAAGTAGACCTCTTTCTGACGAACTTTGCCATCAAATCAAAGCCATTTGCTCAGAAAGATTATCAAGAACTTTGTGAGTTTGCAAAAGCGGAACTAGGATTTACTGAAGGACTTGAGCCTTGGGATATTCCCTTTGCCTCTGAGCGCCTAAAACAAACGCGTTACGCTTTCTCAGAGAATGAACTCAAACAATACTTTCCTTTACCAAAGGTATTAGATGGTTTATTCCGAGTGATCCAGACATTGTTTGGTGTCAAAATTGAATCTGCCAACCTACCAACGTGGCATGCTGATGTGCAGTCTTTTGCCGTGAAAGACCTTGCTGGAAAAATCCGAGCGTACTTCTATCTAGATCCTTATGCCCGCCCCGGAAAACGTGGTGGCGCTTGGATGGATGACGCTCGTGGTCGTAGAGAGCTTGCCAATGGAGAAATCCAGATCCCTGTAGCCTATCTGGTATGCAACTTTGCTCCTCCGGTAACAGTAGATGGCATATTGCGCCAACCAACGATTACCCATGATGATGTCATTACCCTATTTCATGAGAGTGGCCATGGTTTGCACCACCTCCTTACACAGGTTAGCGCCTTGGGTGTTTCAGGCATCAATGGAGTTGAATGGGATGCTGTTGAACTACCAAGTCAATTTATGGAGAATTTCTGTTGGGAATGGGAGGTGCTTGAGAAGATGTCGGCACATGCGCAAACTGGCAAACCCTTGCCACGCGAGCTCTTTGAAAAAATGTTAGCTGCCAAGAATTTCCAGAATGGTTTAGCAACCTTACGTCAAGTTGTGATGTCTTTAACCGATTGGAGACTACATTCAAGCTTTGATACAAAGAGTGCTAAAGGTCAATCAGTACTAGAAGTCTCTAGAAATATTGCCGATGAGTACGGCATCATTCCACAGCCTGAGATCTCTCGTTGGATTAATTCCTTTAGCCATATCTTTGCTGGCGGCTATGCTGCTGGTTACTACAGCTATAAATGGGCTGAAGTTCTGTCTGCCGATGTTTACTCTGCTTTTGAGGAAGCTGCAAAGCTTACTGGCAGCGTACTAGATGCTAAAACAGGTGCGCGTTACCGAGAAGAAATTCTGGAGGTGGGCGGTAGTCGCCCTGCTGCTGAATCTTTTAAAGCCTTCCGTGGCAGAGAGCCAAGCATTGATGCATTACTAAGACATGGCGGCATGGCTTAGTAAGCGCAAGATAAAAGGAATTATTTATTCATTCTTTTGCAAACTGAGTCAGAAATAGTCGCCAAGAAATAAACTACCATGCCAAGGACGAAGACGAGATAACTACCATCGTTGAAAAATTGCAGTAATCCTACTATGACTATGCCAAGGGCAAGAACGCTGACTATGGTTTTAGCAAACATATTGATTTCCTAAAAATGAAGGTGTTTTAATTATCCGTAATCTTAAGACAAAATGAGGTTTCATGCTTTGTGGCATGTATTGACTACTTTTTTATCTAATTCTTCTGAATAACCGCTATCACAGGCGCATGGTCAGAAGGCTGCTCCCAGGCTCTAGGCTCTTTATCGACTGTGCTGGCGCTGCACTTTGCTTTCAGGGCTTCGCTGAGTAGGATGTGATCAATGCGCATTCCAGCGTTTCTTCTGAAACCCATCATGCGATAGTCCCACCAACTAAATGATTTAGGTGCTTGTTCAAACATTCTGAATGAGTCGCTGAGTCCAAGATTGATTAATTCTTGAAACGCGTTTCTTTCTGGGGGCGAAACGAGGTTCTGGCCTTCCCATGCTTTAGGGTCGTGCACATCTTGATCACCTGGGGCGATATTAAAGTCACCCAACAGTGCTAAGCGTTGATTTTGTTCTAGCTCTTCTGTTAACCAGGTTTGTAATTTAGTTAACCAAGACAATTTGTAGATAAACTTATCGCTATCAGGTGATTGTCCATTTGGAAAATAGGCTGAGATCAGCCTAATAGGTTTTGTTCCAGCAAATGGAATAGTAGCTGCGAGAATCCGTTGCTGCTCATCATCATTTCCGGGGATATTTCTGATGGGTTTTAGAAAGGTAGTGGCTGCATCAGAGGCGATGGCTGCTAAAGCTGCTTTGCGCACAATGATGGCAACACCGTTGTAAGTCTTTTGCCCAGCGGCGAGACTGAGATAGCCTGCTGCCTCTAGCTCTTGATGAGGGTACTTGTCATCCGTGAGCTTGAGCTCTTGTAAGCACAAGGCATCAATAGCTTGCTTCTTTTGTTCCTGATCTTGTAGCCAACGAAGTA
>CANHLB010000102.1 GCA_947461335.1 Burkholderiaceae bacterium
CAACCACAGCTCTGGCAAGATGGGTTTTGCTATCGCGCGTGCAGCTGTTGAAGCAGGCGCCCAAGTACACCTTATTGCAGGCCCTTGTGACTTAATAACTCCATTAGAAGCTACTGGAAAAATTACTCGAAATGATGTTAGAAGCGCAAAAGAGATGCATGTAGCTACTCTCAAATCAACAGATTACGACGTCTTCTTTGCAGTTGCTGCAGTAGCTGATTGGGGGATTGCAAAACCCTCAAAAGAAAAAATCAAGCGTCAAGGTAAAGAAGCCCCTAGTATTGAATTCACTGCCAACCCCGATATCCTTTTAGATGTTGCAAAAACGGTAAAGACCAAAGGTGGCAAACCTTACCCATATTGCGTAGGCTTTGCTGCTGAATCTACTGATTTAGAGGGACATGCCAGTGAGAAAAGAAAGCGCAAAGGAATTCCCATGGTAGTCGGCAACATCGGCCCAGAAACCTTTGGTAGCGATCTCAATCAATTACTGGTCATAGACGAGGCTGGCAGTAAGAAAATGGCTAAGGCCGAAAAGCTTGTGCTAGCTCGTCAATTAATTGCGCTTGTCGCTAAGAAAATTTAACCTACCCGCTTTAGGAAATTTCATGCAATCCCTTCAAGTAAAAATTCTCGATGAACGTATGCGCGATCAATTGCCAACTTATGGCACGCCAGGTAGTGCTGGATTAGATTTACGCGCTTGTATTGATGGTGCTATTGAAATAGCTCCAGGCCAAACAGTCTTGGTACCAACCGGCCTAGCTATCTATGTTGAAGATCCTCGTTATGCCGCATTTATTCTGCCACGTTCGGGTCTTGGCCATAAGCATGGAATCGTCTTGGGCAATTTAGTGGGATTGATTGACTCTGACTACCAAGGACAACTCATGGTGAGTACTTGGAATCGTGGATCAACTACATTTAAGCTCGAACCTATGGAGCGCTTAGCCCAGCTAGTAGTCATGCCAATTTTGCAAGTAACACTAAAAGTAGTGGAAGAGTTCACTGAAAGTAGTCGCGGTGCTGGTGGGTTCGGCAGCACTGGTAGAGGCTAAGCATATGAATCGTCGCAATGCATTATGGTGTTTATGTGGAATTGGATTAGCGGGCCTTACACGCGGTGTCCTTGCAAAAACTACTCTTTCATCTATTCCAATGAAACAGCATGAAATAGCCATGCGTGCTGCTATCGCTATGGCAGCTCAAAATCAATCGTATCCATTTGGTGCAGTGATCACCAATGCCAATAGTGGAGTCATCGTCGCTAGAGGTGTGAATAAAACTTTTGAGAATCCCCTGCTCCATGGTGAGATCTCTACTATCAATAATTACGTTGCCCAATATGGCAATAAAAATTGGGCTGACCTGATTTTGTATACGACTGGGGAACCTTGCCCAATGTGCATGAGCGCTTTAGTTTGGACGGGAATTGGTGGCGTTGTTTATGGTAGCTCTATTGAGGCCATTAAGAAATCCGGGATTGATGCCTTCATATTTACTGCCAAACAAATTAACCAGGGTAGCAACTTTAGCCAAACACAGCTACTGGGTGGCGTCCTTGAGCCCGAGTGCGATTCATTATTTATGAACCGCAAGCGATCTTAGCAATCTTCGGCTTAAGAAGATTCCTTGCGGTCTAGCTCGCCTTCCCACTTCGATATTACGGCAGTTGCCATGCCATTACCCAACACATTAGTAGCGGCTCGTGCCATATCTAAGAATTGATCGATTCCCATAATTAATAAAACTCCCGCCTCTGGCAAGTTAAATTGAGAAAGGGTGGCTGCAATCACTACCAATGATGCACGTGGTACACCAGCAATTCCCTTGGATGTCACCATCAAAACAAGCAACATGAGCAACTGCTGCGATAAGGACATTTCAATGGAATATACCTGCGCAATAAATACGGCAGCAAAAGAGCAGTACATCATCGATCCATCTAGATTGAATGAATATCCCACTGGCAACACAAAAGAGGCGATTTTATTTTTACATCCAAAACGTTCAACCTGTTCTAAGGTCATTGGGTAAGCAGCCTCAGAACTTGCAGTGGTAAATGCTAGCAAGATAGGTTGGCGCAACATCGATACCAAACGAAATGCCTCCTTTTTAAGTACTAGTGAACTAATTAAAATAATCACTAGCCACAGAACCAAAATAGAACCATAAAAGCTTGCCATAAATTTGCCATAGGTCCACAAAATAGCTAGGCCGTTCTCAGCAATGATTGAAGAAACAGCTGCAAATACTGCTACAGGAGCAAACTTCATCACTGCTGTAGTGATTTTCAACATGATGTGTGAAAGCATGTCCAAGTTTCGAATGAACTCCTCGGCGCGCTCCCCAAAACTACCAGCTGCCACCCCAAAAAATAATGCAAATACCACTATCTGCAAGATTTCATTTGACCCAAGTGCTTCAAAAATACTATTAGGAAAAATATGCACAAAAAAATCGTGCAAATTAAATTTAGCCTTAGCAAGCCCTGTGCTAGCAGTCACTTCTGGAATCGGCAAGTCTATGCCAACGCCAGGGGCTAACAAATTCACCATCAATAGACCAAGCAGTATGGAAATCATCGACATGCCAATAAACCAACTGAAGGTTTTGAGTCCGACTCGACCAATCGTTGAAGCATTTCCCATACGCGATATACCAACCACCAAAGTACTGAAGACCAAAGGTGCGATGATCATCTTAATCAAACGCAAAAAGATATCTGTCAACATGGAGACGTTTTCAACATATTGCGCAGCGAACCCAGAACTGGCTCCATGTTGATGGACGTAGTATCCACTGGCTACTCCCAAGACCATAGCACCAACAATATAGTGAGTTAACTTGCTAGATGACATACAGACCTTTTTAGTGATCACTACCTATAGAAATAAATACTGAGCAGCGCTAAATCTTATTGAAATTTCCTTATTCTTGCGCCATGCTTTACAACAAACTCTGCTACAGCAAAATGCTGATTTAACTGCCTACGGATGATGTAGTTATTTAATATGGAATAAATTTATCACCGATTGATTAAATCTCAAACAAAATAAGAAAAAAGCCGCCCAAGGGCGGCTTCTCATCCTTGGGGGGTCCTTACTTACGAATATGCGCGTGGCGAGCGGCATCTTGAGACATGCCGGCACCCTTACCTTCGCGAGATTCTTTTTCGGTTGTAATTTCCTTGCGGCGCTCTTTACAAGATCCTGCAATTTCTTGCAAAGCTTTGCGAGCGCGAGTAGCTGATGCTTTAACGCCTTTGCCTTCGAACTTTTCGTGCTCGGCCTTATAAACCTCAAAAGCATCTAGCAATTTATCGTGGTGTGACATATCTTCCTTTTTAAGTATTGTTATTGATTAAATTTCTTCTGCAGGCACGACATCAGTTTTTGCGGCCTTTCCAGGTAATACTGGTGTACCAAAATCCAAAAGTACTTTGCCATCAGCATCTACATCAACGTCAACATGTCCGCCCTGAGCTAGCTTACCAAACAGTAATTCATCGGCAAGCGCCTTACGAACAGTATCTTGAATGATCCGCTGCATAGGACGCGCACCCATCAATGGATCAAATCCATGCTTAGCCAAATGTGCACGCAATGCCACACTAAAGGTAGCATCTACCTTCTTCTCATGTAGCTGCTCTTCCAATTGCATTAAGAACTTATCGACGACTCGCATAATGATAGTTTCATCAAGAGCCTTGAAGGACACAATTGCATCCAAGCGGTTGCGGAACTCTGGTGTAAAGAATTTCTTGATATCCGCCATTTCATCACCAGATTCACGCGCATTGGTAAAGCCAATGGTGGATTTCTGCATTGCTTCAGCACCCGCATTGGTAGTCATGATAATGATGACGTTACGGAAATCGGTTTTACGACCATTATTGTCCGTTAAGGTGCCATGATCCATGACCTGCAAGAGGATATTGAAAATATCTGGATGGGCCTTTTCAACTTCATCGAGCAACAGTACGCAGTGCGGCTTCTTATTTACTGCTTCAGTCAATAAGCCACCTTGGTCAAAACCAACATACCCTGGAGGTGCACCAATCAAACGGCTAACAGCATGACGCTCCATATACTCAGACATATCAAAACGGAGCAACTCAATACCTAAGATGTAAGCAAGCTGTTTGGCAACCTCGGTCTTTCCAACTCCGGTGGGACCAGAGAATAAGAATGAACCGATCGGACGATCAATCTTGCCAAGGCCAGCGCGAGTCATCTTAATGGCACTTGCTAGAGCTTCAATCGCAGGGTCCTGACCAAACACTACGCTCTTAATATCGCGGTCTAATGTTTGTAACTTACTACGATCGTCGACAGTGACAGACTGCGGCGGTATGCGTGCAATCTTGGCAACAATTTCTTCAATCTCTGGGCGGCCAATAGTCTTCTTCTGCTTGGATTTAGGCAGAATACGCTGTGCAGCTCCAGCTTCATCAATCACATCGATCGCCTTGTCAGGCAAATGACGGTCATTGATATAGCGAGCAGAGAGTTCAGCTGCAGCTACTAAGGCGCCCGCTGCATACTTCACGCTGTGATGCTCCTCAAAGCGAGACTTGAGGCCACGCAAAATTTGCACTGTCTGATCAACTGTGGGCTCGACTACATCGACCTTCTGGAAGCGTCGTGACAAAGCAGCATCTTTTTCAAAAATTCCACGGTACTCAGTAAAGGTAGTCGCACCAATACATTTAAGCTGGCCATTAGATAAAGCAGGCTTTAATAAATTACTCGCATCCAAAGTTCCACCGGAGGCAGCGCCCGCACCAATTAAGGTATGAATCTCATCAATAAACAAAACACCATGCGTATGATCTTTTAAGGACTTCAGAACGCTCTTAAGACGCTGCTCAAAGTCGCCACGGTATTTAGTGCCGGCAAGTAAGGCGCCCATATCCAAGGAATAAACTGTGGCGTTAGCCAAGATATCAGGAACATCACCCTTCACAATCCTCCAAGCAAGCCCCTCTGCAATAGCTGTTTTGCCAACGCCAGCCTCACCAACTAGGAGTGGGTTGTTCTTCCGACGGCGGCATAGCACCTGAATGACTCGCTCCACCTCGCCATCGCGACCAATCAGTGGATCGATCTTGCCTTGGCGCGCCAAGACATTGAGATTTTGGGTGTACTGGTCAAGCGGACTTTCTTTTCCAGAAGATGGAGATTCTTCTGTCTCTTGAGCAGTATCAGCAGGCTTAACTTGTTCAGCATGATCTTTACGAACTCCATGGCTAATAAAGTTCACCACATCCAATCGGGTTACACCTTGTTGCTGCAAGAAATACACAGCATGTGAATCTTTTTCACCGAAGATAGCAACCAAGACATTAGCACCAGTCACTTCTTTTTTTCCGTTAGAAGTAGATTGCACGTGCATGATGGCACGTTGAATTACCCTCTGAAAACCGAGTGTTGGCTGAGTATCAACTTCATCATTACCAGGAACTACAGGCGTATTGTCGTTAATGAAATTTTTCAGTTGTGAGCGTAGCTCGGCAATGTTGACTGCGCAGGCCTTGAGTACCTCAACGGCAGTCGCATTATCTAATAATGCAGCCAATAAATGTTCGACTGTAATGAACTCATGCCGTGATGCTCTTGCATCAACAAAAGCCATGTGCAGGCTAACTTCTAATTCTTGGGCAATCATGCTTCCTCCATAGTGCACTGTAGTGGGTGGCCCGCTTCACGCGAGAGTTCTATAACTTGATGCACCTTGGTGGCAGCAACATCGCGAGTAAATACCCCGCAGATACCTTTGCCTACCAAATGAACTTGCAACATAATGCGTGTTGCAGTTTCGTGGTCCTTATTAAAATACTCCTGAATCACCATCACTACAAATTCCATTGGCGTGTAATCGTCATTCAATAACAACACTTTGTACATTGAAGGTGCCTTTACTTTCTCGGCCTGCTTTTCGAGAAGGATGGTGTCCTCAGCATAAGGATTACCTGGTACGCCAGTAGTGGGATTTTTAGGTGTGGGGCTCATGAGAAACATTCTAAACACAGATATCTAAACTTTAATTTACTAGGTTATTGTGGCGAAAAACACGCATAAACCCCTATTTAACCCATATTGGGGCATTTTTTGATAAAAAAAGGGGTAATTACTAGGTAGTAAATGAATATAACTCCTTGACACCCCTAGAAAAAGGGCAAACAATCGGGGGGTAGGCTTCACAAGAAGTTCTATTTAGGCGTGTTGTGGAGCGAGACTGATTAAAAAGTATTTACCCTCATCACGGTTGTTTTAAAGTTTATGTAATGGAGTTCGCATGGCGACCGGAATTGTTAAGTGGTTCAATGATGCAAAAGGTTTTGGCTTTATCAAACCTGATGATGGTGAAGAAGAGTTGTTCGCGCATTTCAGCGCAATTTCTATGCCTGGGTTCAAAACCCTCATGGAAAACCAAAAGGTAACGTTTGACATTACCCAAGGCCCTAAAGGCAAGCAAGCTACTAA
>CANHLB010000103.1 GCA_947461335.1 Burkholderiaceae bacterium
CAACCATCATTGCGGTGATCGCTAGCAATGCAAAATTACGCTTTCGTTGGACATTAACAAGCACTGTCCTAGGTTTAATTGGCTTTGCGCTTTGGCCCATCATTTGGTATCTCGCTGATCTTCCTGATCAGTGGCGCCACATTGCGCAAGAAGGGTGGCGCAATATGCCAGAAATGCGCACCACTCCCTCCATGGCATCTCTGAGTGTTTTGAGCGTGAACTTCTGGGCATATGCTTGGCCTGTTTGGCCCTTAGCAATTATCTCCTTAGCCCACTGGGGTCGTGTTAAAGAAGCCGGCGCCTGGCGCGCCCCGCATCTATGTATTCCACTCAGTCTTTTTATTGGCAGCTTGATTTATGTTTTATTTCGACTTGAAGCGAATGAACATGATTTATTAATTTTGATCCCAAGTCTATCGATCATCGCTGCGTTCAGCCTCCCCATTCTAAAACGCAGCATGATTAGCTTTATAGATTGGTTTGCGATGTTTAGCTTTACGATCATCGCCATTGCCATTTGGGTCATTTGGTTGGCAAAAGTCACTGGCTACCCAGAATCTACTGCTGCCAATCTCAATAGATTACTTCCGGGCTTTGAGGGTCAATTTAATGTCCTTTCCTTTATTGTGGCGCTGACCATTACTGGGGTCTGGTTTGCAGTAGTACGCTGGAGAACCTCACGCGCTCCAAAAGAAATTTGGCGCTGTCTCATCATTTCTGCATCTGGAACTACCTTGATGTGGGTCTTACTCATGACTTTGTGGCTACCCACTATTAATTACGCCAAAACATACCGCTATGTATCAGCTCGGCTATCACAGGTGGTGCCCACTGACGGCGGCTGTATTGATACTAGCAACCTTGGTCTTGCGCAGCTTGCTTCATTTGACTACTTTACCAAGTTAAAACTACGTGATGATCCGAGTTGCCCATGGATGTTGACACACAGCCAATCAGAAGCTAAAGCGTATGCACAACTCAATAATAAAAAATTAAGTTTAATTTGGGAAGATCGTCGTGCTGCTGACCGCGATGAACGTCTCCGTCTTTACGAAGTCACTTCGGAATAATTTGTGTTGCACTTTAAGTTATCGCGCCTACGCGAGGATGTCCCTGCTCTACTAAAACTCGCCGGCCCTCTTCTCATTGGTCAATTAGCAGTCATTGCCTTTGGTGTACTAGATACCGCAATGACAGCCCGCTACTCAGCAGAAGACTTAGCTGCTCTAGCCATGGCCTCAGCAATATTTATTAGCGTGTATGTTGGCTTAACGGGCGTGGTATCGGCTCTCGCACCTATTGCTGGGCAACTCTTTGGTGCAAAACGGTATTCTGAAATCGGTGAAGAAGTTAGGCAAGCGACATGGCTCGCATTAGCCCTTACTATTCTTGGCTGTTTTATTTTGCTCAATGCAGACCAGGTCATCGAAATTTCTCGTGTTAGCCCAGACATTGAAGGCAAAGCAAGGTTATATCTCAACATTCTGGCGATTGGTTTACCTGCAAGCATGGTGATGCGTGTCTTGATCGCTTTCCATAACGCCGTGTCTCGTCCCGCCGTTATCACGGTAGTACAACTCATCGGCTTAGCACTAAAGCTGCCACTGAACTTGCTCTTTATTTATGGCGGCTTTGGCATAGAAGGCATGGGAGGTCCGGGATGCGCAGTAGCTACCGTGATCATCAGCTGGACCTGGATGCTCTTGACCTTAGGCTTTGTACTCTTTGACCGCTTTTACAGACCTTTTGCAATCTTTGCGCGTTTTAGCATGCCCGACTGGCACCGCATCTGGGTACTCCTAAAGCTAGGCGCACCTATTGGCTTTAGTTATCTCATTGAAGTGACTTCATTCACCTTCATGTCGCTCTTTATTGCACGCCTTGGCACGACCGCCTTAGCAGGTCATCAGATTGTGGCCAATATGGGTACGGTGATTTATATGGTCCCTCTCTCCCTGTCGATTGCAACGATGACTTTAGTGTCGCAATCGATTGGTGCTAATAAACCAGAACGTGCTGAGGAAATTGGCTGGTCTTCTGTTGTCTTCACCACAGCTACTTGCATCACGATCGGTATTGCAGTTTGGGTTTTCAGAATGCAGCTTTTGGATCTATATGACCCCCCTGAAGAAGTGAAAATATTCTCTATTCCACTCTTTTTGTTTATCGCTTTTTATCAAGTCTTTGATGCTTTGCAGGTGACTGCCGCATTTATTCTACGAGCCTACCGAATTGCCTTTTGGCCGATGGTAATTTATGCAGGCTCCCTCTGGGGTGTAGGTCTTGGTGGCGGTTACCTGATGGGCTTTAATGTTTTTGGAAATGTGCCAACCTTCTTGCAAGGTGCTAATGGCTTCTGGGCTGGCAATAGCATCAGCCTTGCGCTAGCTGCTTGCTTTTTGCTCTACCTTTTTAGAAAAACAGCGGAGCGCTATGAAAAAACGCATCCGCCACTTGAGGTTTAGCAGTCTATTTTATATTTGCTGATGGTTTACTTATAGACTTTTAAAGTAGAAGCATCATCATCAAGGCGGCGTTTGAGATTTCGTTCGTAACCAGCAGATCCTGGGTTATTGGTAATGAAGTTCTGTGCGGCTAAGTTCTTACGTACATCTTCCGCTAGATCTAAC
This sequence comes from Burkholderiaceae bacterium, assembly GCA_947461335.1. Lineage (GTDB taxonomy): Bacteria > Pseudomonadota > Gammaproteobacteria > Burkholderiales > Burkholderiaceae > Polynucleobacter. The sequence continues at coordinate 2,631 of CANHLB010000103.1, forward strand.
GACGCTAACTTCATCAGTTTCGCTGAACTTGGCTTATAGCCAGTATCTCTCCCATCGATTTGAACATCCTTGCTCTCACCTGAAGCCACAAACGAGGCTACGATTTGATTTGTCTTGGTATCAATAATATTAAAGTCGACTGTGACCTCAAGCGTCATCTGATGTGAAGTCGATTTTGTCCCAGGAATGTCAGAGACGTTATCGGTGTTGGAAACTTCGGCCAAAACACCATACAAGACATAGTCAGCATCGCCAAAGTCGCCCGCTTTAATCCGCTTGACGATATCAAAGTACTCATCGCCTTGATTGGGCATAGCAACCGTTGCTTTAGCCTGAACTACTTTGTAGCCTGATTTAATTAAAAGCCCACGAATAGGGTTGGCTAAGTAGCGCAGCTCACCATATTCCATCTTGTTCTCATAACCAGACTTCTTCGAACTTTGTGTTTCGGCATCAGAGCTATTGCTTGATGCCTGAGTATCTACTGGGGTCACTATCGGAGCAGTACCTGGAGCAGTCGACTTTGGGTCAGCCAAATTAGTGAACTTGACAGGAAACTGAGAAGAATTTGGTCCGCCAGTTAAGGCGGAGGCATTGGCTTTATCAGCATCTAGCTCAATAGTTCTAGGCGCAATAGTAGAGGTAATGTTGTTATTGGTCTTATTACGGGTCTCTTCAATAAAGACCAAGTTCTTACCCTCTTTTTTAAAATAGATGTCCGTTACTGCTATCGACTTTGATGCTGATTTAAGTATCTCAGCAGAGATCACAGGATTTTTTGGGGGATCTGCTGCTACTTGTCCAACAATGGCCTGCTCTTTTGATGGTGGCTTGCTAGCACAGCCAGCTAAGACCAGCAAACTAACGCCAGCAAAAGCGAGAAGCGTGTTTTTCATTAATGGCATGAAATCTTATCCTGGGTTATCGAGTTGCAGTCTTACGAATTTCTTTTTCATCAGCCCATTCAAGTAGGCCAGATTCGTTATTAATGAGATTCAAATTGAAAACGTAGTAAACATCTTTAAGGTCTTTCGTATTTTTAACAATCGATGCAATTGAGCCTTCGATACGATATTGAGCGCCCTGCATATTACCTGTCTTGGCAATCGTGCTGTTCTTATATAGCCCTGATTGATTCTGACGCTTTAACTCTTCGGTTTGGTTTTGCATTTCTGAGACGCTCACAGCAAAGCGCACTTGCCCACTCTTCATCAGTTGCGTACGGATCTTATCGGTGATGACGCGGGTATCAATATACTCAGAAGTCTTATTCTTTACATCAGCCAAGGTCACAATCGGCGCATCCTTACTTCCGGAGATTGCCTTAGATTGTAAAAGCGATCGTGTCATTGCTTCAGCAATCATTTGGAGATCAGTAGATCCATAGTTTGCATTTACGGTCTCTACAGCCTTAGCATCGCCATAACGCACTTGCGGTCCTGAGCAAGCACAGAGCAAGGCTACTGAGATAGTGAGTGCAGATAATTGGATAGTTTTAATGTATGTTTTCATGATCATGATTGATACTCTATTGAGTTATTTATATTGATTTAATTCAAAACGGAAATCCGTTGCATCTGGTGTTGGCGCTATCCCCATGATAACGGTCGTCTGCCCTTTACCTACGGTAACAGGCTTCCATGCCTCCTCATCAGTCACGGTCATCCCATTCTTACCAATCCACTTGAATCGATAAGAGACCAAATTAGACTTGCTATCGTTCAGAATGGTGACCTGAGCAGTGAGTACGCCATTACGCATTAAGCTACGCATATCAGTAATCTGAATGCTATCAGTATCGCCCATGCGGATCGTCATATCCTTCATAGAAGGAGTTGAACTGCAGGCAACTAAGGCAATGGCTGCCAATAAAGTTAAAAGGTATTTTTGCATGCTAGGTCTTCCTAATTAAAAAGCTGCTGAAGGCTGTTGAGTAGATTGGGTGGCTCGTACGGCTTCAACCCATCCATATTACTGCTTGCAGGACTCGGGGTTGAGCTAGGTTCAGGGCCTGAAGCGGGAGGAAGAGCAAGAGGTATGGGCTCTAGGGGTGTACTGGCTTCTTGTGGCTTGCTGCCACCAAAGCTAAATAAGCTCTTTAGCCCATCAAATAAACCCTCTTTGGGCTTTGCCTCATCAAGGCTTGTCTTTGGAATGATTGCAACCGGATTAGCAATAGTTTGTGGCGCTAGCACTTGTGGCTTTGGAGGCAGCGCTGCTGGATCATTTGAAGTCAAAACCGTTGCTTTGTTTCTGAACATACGGATATAAACGACGTTATATCCGCCCACTAAATTCACTATCTGACTTTGCGTTACCCCAGATGGTAATGTGTATTTCAGAACATTGGGCCCAATGGGTAAGCCCATTCTGGCCATGTACGTTTGTGCTGGTAAGGTTGACCAATGGCGTACATCTGTAACATTAATAGCCTGCAATCCATAACCAGTAATCATTCCAGCAATGGCACCGATAATAGCTGCACTATTATTTTGGTTATTTTGATTATTTTTTCTTGCTGCCTGTTGAGCAGTTTGATCAGCCATGTATTGAGCCGCTAATGAAACGAGCGCTCTGCTAGTTGCTCTTAAAACGTAGCCAGGCATCTCATCTTGCAAATTCTTTCTAGCCATGGCATCGATATTGGCAACTAGCTCTGGATTTGCCGTACGGTCCCCTATTTGAATATAGCTAGGGGTGTAACGCTCAGTGGATTTTTCTATTACTGGAAAGGTTAGAGTAACTAATTTAGGGCCACTGCCGATATTGAAAGTTTGACTGAGTTGATAAGGACTAATCTTTGGCATATACCCCGTATCGATGATGATTAAGGTATCTGCAAAACTTTTTTTACTTTGGTTCGCTATATTAGAATCTAATTTCGCAATGCTGGTTTTAAAAAAGTTCACTGAGGGACGCAATTCAATCGCTAGTCGATAGCCAGGAGCTGCAAGACTAGCCTCCCCTTGTGACTCATGAATGAAGCCTGATAGATAGTATGCCCCTGGATTTTGATACGAGTTTTTGAGGCTGCGTGTTTCCTCATCATCTAATAAGTTAATTGGGTAGCCATTAATATCTTGGATACGGCTAGAGGCACCTCGCGTCTTTTGATTATTTTGCTGTTCTTGCGTTGTCTTTGATACCGCCGCCACCTTACTCTGAATGAGCTCCTCAATGACCTTCTCTCGTTGAGCCATTTTCTTAGCTTCAACCATTGCGTCATTCCAATTCCCTTGCGTAAGATGATTTAAGGCAAGAGTTTGACTTAAAAAGCTAATCTCATAGGGCTTTGGGTCATAGTTACTACTAAATCCCTCTGAAAGAATATAAGAACTAGTATTGGTAAAAGAGCGTTTGAGTTTATCGCTAGTGCTTATTTCCCATTGCCCCACGAGTTGATCAGCTTGCAATAGATTTTTTGTACTACTGGGAATTTGACTAGCGCCCTGTAGTCGCTGAACCTCGCCCAGCTCTAGGTAGTACAAGGTATTTTTATCTTTGAAAACATTCTGAATGGTTGCAGAAGTACTTTGCATATCACCATTCTTAAACTGATTAATAGATTCATTCATCTTAATCTGTTGAGTCTGCGTTGCGCACCCCGTTAAGAAACAAACGCCAACAAGCGACATGGCCAAACCGAGTTTAGAAAAGTCTAATGCTAAAAATTTAATCAAATTTATCGGAATTGCTTTATGTAAGGACTGCCTCAGTATTCCTATTCCATACCTATATAACGCACTAAATAGGCATAAGCTGACAAGAAAATAGCTTATTTATGGCTCTAATTTTGCGCCAGACTGGCGCACCACTCTGCTCCACTTGA
>CANHLB010000104.1 GCA_947461335.1 Burkholderiaceae bacterium
ATCAACTTGTTCGTCCTGCAAAATGGCCGCCTCTCTCAAGAGCAAGTCGAAGATCGCAATGAATTGTTGCAATACGCTAATCCTATCTGGATCGACGTCGTTGATCCAGAGGAAGAAGAACTTATTTGGATTAAAGAGGCTTTTGGCGTACTTTTGCCCGAGTTGGATGACTTGGGTGACTTAGAGGCTTCAGCGCGTTATTTTGAGGCTGACGATGGCCATCTTCATATTCGTACTGATTTCTTATTGGATGAAGAAGAAACCTCTCGTAACGTACGAGTTGCGTTCGTTCTTACCAAGCAAGTGCTGTTCTCAATTCATGACGAAGATTTGCCAGTGTTCCGCTTAGTTCGGTTACGTGCTCGCTTGCGTCCTGGTTCTGTCAGTAATGCTAAAGATGTCTTACTTGATTTGTATTCCACTGATGCTGAGTATTCTGCTGACGCCTTGGAAGAGGTTTATGAAAACCTTGAGCAGGCAGGCAAGCGAGTTCTGTCAGATGACATTAACGATGCTGATGCTGCTGAAGTTTTGGAAACCATTGCTAAAGAAGAAGACACCAATGGCCGTATCCGTCGTAATGTAATGGATACCCGTAGAGCCTTATCCTTCCTCATGCGCAGCAAATTGTTATCTGATGAGCAGCAAGAAGAAGCGCGTCAAATTTTGCGCGATATTGATTCGTTAGAGAACCACACTGCATTCTTGTTCGATAAGATTAACTTCTTAATGGATGCTACTGTTGGTTTCATTAACTTGAACCAATCGAAGATTATTAAAATCTTCTCGGTGGTATCTGTTGCTTTAATGCCGCCAACATTATTGGCAAGTGTCTGGGGTATGAACTACAAACATATGCCAGAGTTAGATGTCAGTTGGGGGTACCCAATGGCCATTGGTGCAATGATTATTTCTGCGATTATTCCTCTGTTCTACTTTCACAGCAAAGGCTGGATGAAGTAATCAGTTGTTGAGTAGTTGCAGTAGGCCAGCTAATGCATGCTCAGTTGCTTGCTGTCGTATTGAATGCCTATTCCCGATAAAGAGCTTAGTTTGGCAAGTGGTGAGATTTTCACCAGTTGCGTTTCTGATGGCCCATCCAAAACAAACGGTTCCCACGGGCTTATCTTCCGACCCTCCGGAAGGCCCAGCAATTCCAGTAATAGAAACGGCAAGATCGACTCCTGCATTGATCTGAGCCCCCTGGGCCATTGCTTTGGCCACAGGCTCACTCACCGCCCCAAAGGTCCGTAGCAGTTCTTCAGACACCCCTAAGCATTCGGTTTTGGCTTGGTTACTATAAGTAATGTAGCCGCGCTCAAACCAATCACTAGAGCCGGGTAGCTCTGTCAGGGTGGCACAGACTAGCCCGCCTGTGCAAGATTCAGCGAGTGCTAATTTCCAGCCTTGAGCGAGCAAAAGCGGGGCTAGTATTTTTGCGTAATCGATAGAGTTCATATTGGGATTATCTTTGCTATTAGCGCAATGACCACTAATGTAAAGAAGGCAGCTACTAAGTCATCTACCATAATGCCAAAACCACGCCAGATCATTTGAGGTGTGGAGGAAGCATGATCATGGTCCTCAATGTTTTTAAAGTAGCGATCAATCATCCCAATTGGCCCAGGTTTGACGGCATCAAAAAATCGAAATAGACCAAAAGCAAGCGCTTGCGCCCAAATACTACAGGGCATGATGAAAATGAGCACAAGCCAGAAGGCAATGATTTCATCCCAAACAATTCCACCAAAATCCTTCTTGCCTAATTCTTCGCTCACATGGCCGCAGACCCAGCATCCTAAAAAGATGCCTCCACCAATAACCCACAGAAAATCTTCGGTAGAAAGAAAATATTCACCTACCAAGAAGGCGGCCCAAGCCCAAAGGGTTCCGACAGTCCCGGGCGCCACAGGACTGAGTCCACTGCCAAAGCCAAAGGCAATTGTGCGACTAGCGGTTTGTCTTACCCATTTAAAGTTAGGGATCACAAGATCAGAAACTTTATCGATTGTCATTTTGCAAAATGATCAAAAGATTTGAGAAGTTCTGCCGTCTGCGCATCACTGAGTAAGTCGCCATTTGTATTGATGAGGCGCAAATTTACAAGGGAACTACTTTTTGCTGTAATTCGCCCAATCCTAGTGAGAGGCAAATTCAAAGATTTGCTGATTTGGTCAATGGTATTTCTCTGCGCAATCGAGGCAGTGAAACACATTTCATAATCATCGCCTCCGCAGGCAGCAAATTGATTTTGAATATTGGCATTCTGTTTTTGTAAAATTGCAGACTTAGGAATTTGATCCAAAGATATTTCTGCATCCACCTGAGATTGTTTAAGGATGTGTTGAAGATCACCAAGTAAGCCATCAGAAACATCCAATGCTGAGTTAGCAATTTCCCTAAGATGGATACCTAACTCCACCCTGGGGATAGGCTCATGCATGCGGTGATCTATTTCTTTTAAGTCCTGGGTAGGTAAATGGATTTCATGACGCAGTGCAGCAAGCGAGAGTCTCGCATCACCCACCGTTCCAGAAACCCAAATATCGTCATCTACTTTTGCCCCTGATCTACGAATGGCTTTCCCTTTTGGAAGGCTGCCAAATGCGGTTATAGAAATAGTTAAGGGGCCCGCAGTAGTATCGCCACCAATGAGGGGGCAGGAAAATTGCTTTGCCATTGCAAATAAACCTTTCGAAAAGAGCTCGAGCCACCTGGCATCTGCTTGAGGTAGGGCGATGGCTAAGGTGAATCCGAGGGGCTTTGCTCCCATGGCAGCAAGGTCTGAAAGGTTGACTGCTAGGGCTTTGCGGCCCAATCGCTCTGGATCTGCATTGGCAAAAAAATGCCTTCCTTCTACGAGCATATCGCTAGTAATGGCAATTTCTTCCCCTGCAATCGGTTTGAAAATTGCACAATCATCACCAATGCCCAAAGTGATGGTTTGGTCGTTTTTTGAAGCCATAGCATCTGCTGCCGTTTTAAAAAAACGCTCAATCAGATCGAATTCGCCCAGAGGGCCAGAATGGGATTGCATGCCCTCATTTTATGGCTCTTGTGGAGCCTGTGCCTGAGAGGACTAGAATTAAGGTCTTCATGAGATGTAGAAAAAACGAGTTAGCGAGTGAGTTGATGAGCAAAGAAAATAATAAAGAGCAAGAAATAGCGGCCCTGAGAGAGGCTGCTCTTCAATATCACGAGTTTCCGACTCCGGGCAAGATTGAAATTGCCCCTACCAAACAGCTCACAAATCAACGCGATTTAGCCCTTGCCTATACCCCAGGTGTTGCCGCACCTTGCGAAGAGATCGTTAAGGATCCTGCCAATGCCTTCAAATACACTGCGCGTGGAAATTTAGTCGGCGTGATTACTAACGGTACTGCTGTTTTAGGTCTCGGCAATATTGGGCCTTTAGCAAGCAAGCCAGTGATGGAAGGTAAGGCAGTTCTCTTTAAAAAGTTTGCCGGTATTGATGTTTTTGATATTGAGATTAATGAGACTGATCCTGAAAAATTAGTTGAAATTATTGCGTCTTTAGAGCCAACTTTTGGCGGCATTAATTTAGAAGATATTAAAGCGCCCGATTGTTTTATCGTCGAGCGAAAATTACAAGCCCGCATGAAGATTCCGGTCTTTCATGATGATCAGCATGGCACTGCGATTGTGGTTGCAGCAGCCATCATCAATGGTTTGAAAGTGGTTGGTAAGAACGCGGCAGATGTGAAGCTTGTCACCTCTGGAGCAGGCGCAGCCGCCTTAGCCTGCTTAGATTTATTGCTTGACCTGGGTATCCAACGTAAAAATATTTGGGTAACCGATTTAGCTGGTGTTGCCTATAAGGGTCGTAAAGAATTAATGGATCCTGAAAAAGAGCCGTTCTGCCAAGAGACTGATTTGCGTACATTAGATCAAGCGATAGAAGGTGCTGATATTTTCTTGGGCCTTTCTGCTGGTGGTGTTTTGAAACAAGACATGGTAAAAAAAATGGCAGACAAGCCATTGGTCTATGCCTTAGCAAATCCAACTCCAGAGATCTTGCCGGAGGAAGTCAAAGCAGTTCGTCCTGATGCAGTGATGGCAACTGGTCGTACCGATTATCCAAATCAAGTCAATAACGTACTGTGTTTCCCGTTCATTTTCCGGGGTGCATTGGATGTGGGTGCCACTACTATTACCCGCGGGATGGAAGTTGCAGCTGTGAAAGCAGTAGCCGAGCTAGCTCAGGCAGAGCAGAGCGAAATAGTTGCCTCTGTTTATGGTATCGAGAACTTGTCATTTGGACCTGAGTATTTAATACCAAAGCCGTTTGATCCACGTTTGATTACCGTCATCGCGCCTGCGGTAGCAAAGGCTGCTATGGATGATGGCGTTGCCACTCGTCCCATTAAAGACTTTGAGGCTTATCGTAACCAGTTGCAGCAGTTCGTCTATCACTCTGGTACTTTGATGAAACCACTCTTTAGCATTGCTAAACGAGTGCCAGCAAATCAGAAGAGAATTGTCTTTGCTGAGGGCGAGGATGAGCGTGTATTGCGTGCTGTCCAGATCATTATTGATGAACATCTTGCAACACCCATCCTGATTGGGCGTCCAGCAGTGATCGAGCACCGCATTGAAAAATTTGGCTTACGTATGAAGGCAGGCGATGACTTTGAAATCGTTAATCCTGAGAACGATGCACGTTTCCGTGATTTCTGGCAAACCTATTTAGGGATGACGGAGCGTAAGGGCGTTACAGAATCGTTTGCTAAATTAGAAATGCGCCGTCGCCATACTTTGATTGGGTCAATGATGATCGCTAAGGGCATGGCCGACGGTATGATTTGTGGAACTATAGCTAATGCAACAGTCCATCTCAAATATATCGATGAAGTGATTGGTCATGAGGCTGGTGCAAAGGTATATGGTGCAATGTCAGGTTTGATTCTGCCTGGTCGCCAAGTATTCTTGGTGGATACGCATATCAACCTAGACCCTACTGCAGAAGAGTTGGCAGAGTTAACTTTGATGGCCGCTAGTGAAATGCGTAAACTAGGACTCGTTCCGAAGGTGGCGCTTCTTTCTCACTCAAACTTTGGTTCTAGCAATGCCCCATCCGCAGTCAAAATGCGCGATGTGCTGGCTTTGATTCAAAAGGCAGATCCAACACTGGAAGTGGATGGCGAAATGCATGGCGATAGCGCGCTAGATCAAAGTGTTCGTGCTGGCGCAGTGACTTCGTCCACATTAAAAGGGGATGCCAATCTTCTCGTGCTGCCCAATATCGATTCAGCCAATATTTCCTATAACTTGTTAAAAACTGCTGCAGGAAATGGGATTGCCATTGGACCGATTTTATTAGGTGTTGCAAAGCCAATTAATATTCTGACTCCAGCGGCTACGGTTCGAAGGATCGTCAATTTAACTACTTTGACGGTTGTCGAGGCTGCTAGCAACGCCAGAGTAGCCTCTTAGGCCATCCTTTTGCACTATAAGTTAGCAATAACTTACATAAATAAATACTATATAAATCAATAGTTTATATAAAATGCACTGTAATTGGGCTTGATTTGATGGCGTGTTAAGGGTAACCTAGCACACATCATGAATAATCGCTCCGAAAACAGTATTACAGCCAGCTTCGAAGAACAAAGTCGTGCTGAAAGTTGGGACAGCAATGATCGTCTTGAAACCGAATCATCCGCTGCCAATATTTATGCTCAGGGCGGTTTATCTCGTTTACAAACCTATGCAGCAACTCAAGTTTCGGGGAAAAAAGTGACAGCTTCTTGGCGTGCCGCTTTGGCCGTTCGTGATGCCGGACCACCGGCAATGTTGCGCAGTGTGCGCACTAATATCGTGCAATCTATTCGTGCTTTTCGTACTCCAGATTTACAGGAGGCTGCTACTGAGCTAGGTCAACACTTCATCTATGCTAATTGCGCAAATGCGATGACCAAAGGTGAGGTATTGGAAGCGATTGCCATTGCTTACTCATTTACTAAGCAGCAGGCAAAGAACTTTGATCCTTTGCTTGATGCCTTAACTACTACTGTTGATAAGTCTGGACCTCAACCTGGATTTGTTGTGGTTCTAGAAGGTTTGCCTTGTACTCAAAAATTTGACAAAGAAGCGCGTGAAACTCTCTTAGATGTTTTCCGTGATGCTGTTGACTTCTGGGCTGAACGTCGCACACCTTATCGGGTTTTCTATTCTTTTGCTTAAACAGTAAAAGACCGCAAACCCAATAATCGCCTCTATTTGAGGCGATTTTGCATTTCAGGATTCCAAATGCTATGGACAGTAGTAATGGCAACAATTCCGGCAGTTTCAGTGCGTAATACACGCTCACCCAAAGAAACAATTTGATAACCCGCTGCTTGCGCAAGAGCCTCTTCTTCTGGCGAGTGACCACCCTCGGGCCCAATCATCA
>CANHLB010000105.1 GCA_947461335.1 Burkholderiaceae bacterium
AGATACGGATTGAGATTATTTGCAATGATGAAATTGCAGAGGTACTAATGAATAAGATAGTTGCAGTTTGTCAGACTGGACAAATAGGTGATGGGATCGTTTGGTGCACGCCAGTTCCAAAAGCCTTATTTATTGCTAAATGATCTTGCAGGGCAAATAAAATAACCTAGCAAAGCGAGGTGTGTTGCTGAGTATTGTTAACTCTAAAGCTATACTGCATTACAACCACTCTACGGAGTGGTTTTTTATTCTCCGAACTATTAAAAGATGCCTGTGCGTATAAAGTTTCCACTTTTAAGGGGATCCGACTGTTTTATGTCTATCATCACCTTATGAAAACTTTGTTATTACGTTTGGCATGGGTTTTGATTGGATCCTCTGTGGCGATTACTTTGGCTTTATGGATTACTAAAGCGAACTCTCCGCTTCTATTAGCCTCTTTGGGCGGTACTACATTCTTTTTATTTACCCTTACCGCTGCACCTGCTGCACAGCCAAGAGCAGTATTTGGGGCACATCTAATTAGTAGCTTGGTTGGTATATTGGCCTATCAGTTATTCGGTGATGCATTTTGGGTCTATATCGTTGCATTAGTTGTCACAATAGGACTCTTATTAGTGATGAGATGCGTACATCCTCCCGCTGGTGCCAACCCATTAATTATGATTCAAGCCCATGCCAGTTTCATACATTTGGGAGTAACAGTAATGTTAGGCGTGAGCATTATTTTTGCGGTTGCCTATTTATGGAGTCGACTGGGCTTTGGAGTCAGAAAATACCCAATATCCTGGACTCAGCCTTCACCGCCATCTCTTAATTGGAGCATTTGGGAGAAGTAAGTCAGCTTAAGGCAGATTAGAGCCTAGACTCAGAGGTGCTGAACCATACATCTGAACTAAAGTTTGAATACAAGCAAATGCTTTATCTTAGAATGGTGTAATGAATAAACCTTTTGATTTACTTGCCAGTATTTCAGTCCTCCTGGCGCTTGGCCTTTCTGCTTGTAGTACCGCTAAATTAGAAGCGCGGTTAGAGGCCAACCCTCAATGCAAAGAAGTTATCAATCCCAAAACTGGTGCACTAATGCCATGTCCAGGTACAGATAGGGCCTTTTATGTTGCAGCTGGCCTTGAGGCACCAAGGCCGTCCAAAGCAATGACGAGTACTACAACTGATCCCTCAGCTACTCCCATCCCAACTGTTAGATCTGGAACGACACCCCTTAACAATGCTGCCTCTCCTGTGGCGGCAAAACCGGTCATAAGCGATTGCAAGCCCCAGATACACAAAAAAACAGGCGGAATGCTGCCTTGCCCGCCTGATGATTAAATCATGAGGGATTTACGGTAGAAGGTTATGATTGCGAGAAGAAACATTTAACGTTTAATTAATGATATTGGGTTCAACATGAAAAAAATTGGTCTATTAGCTGCATCTATTTCCACTATTGTTTTATTAGCTGCTTGTAGTAATACTCCCAAGCTTGCATCTGAACCAATGCCAAGATCTGGATTTTTGCCAGACTATTCATTGCTAGTACCGATGTATACGTCTGTAAAAGATGTACGTATTTGGAGATACCGTATTTCTGGGGTTAATCCTGGCTCATACAATGCGGTGATTTTGGATCCTATTTACCTTAATCAGAACGCTACTAAGGATGTTAGTGCTGAAGCAATTGCAAATGCTAAAGTCACTTTACAGGCGTCTATGGTCGAATCAGTCAATGCTCGCGGCAACTTAAAGATCGTCACTAAGCCAGGCCCTGGCGTAGTGCGCGTTTCAGTTGGCATCACTGGTGCCGAAAGTTCTAATGATTATTTAAAGCCATGGAACTTCACTCCGATTGGATTGGCTACGAATGCAGCAGCATATGCAGGTGGCGTGAACGCTAAAACTCCAGCGCTCTTAGTTGAAAGCAAGATTACCGACAGCCAAAGCAATAAGCTCTTGGGCGAGGGATTGGTGACTGTTCAAGGCGAATCCTTTAGAACTGCCAGCGGCTCTGTTGACTCATTTATCGGCATGGCCAAAAAAGCAGTTCAGGCGGCAATGGAAAGTTCTGCCAACCCAAATCCAACTGGCCAATAAGGTGATCTATGCATTTTTCTAAAAATATTCTGATACTTACTACAGGCGCATTATTTGTTATGCCAATTGCTGCACTTGCAGATGATGCCTCTCGTAACAAAGAAATCGTTGACCGTTTTGCAAAATGCGATAAAAATCGTGATGGCAAGTTAACTAAAGATGAGGCCAAGGGATGTATGCCACGAATCTACGATCACTTTAGTAAAATTGACTCAAGTAATAAGGGGTATGTGACTGTTGCTGAAATTGAAGCAGTAGCATCTCGCTAAAAACTCCCAGCAGAGCTTCTTCGGAAGCTCTTTTTTATTGGATAGAACATGCCTGTCATTATTTCGGGGTTTGAGCAAAAACGAATTACAGTTGCTTCTCAAGATGGTCCTATAGAAATCGCTTGCCAAGTTGGGGGTAATGGCCCGCCGATTCTCTTGCTACATGGTTTTCCTCAAACCAAAGCAATTTGGGAAATCGTTGCACCAGAGTTGGCAAAGAACTATACGGTGGTAGTGTCAGACCTGCGTGGCTATGGAGAATCATCGAAGCCACATGGCAAGGTAGACCATACAAGCTATTCAAAACGCGCTATGGCAGCAGACCAGCATGCCGTGATGAAAGCTCTTGGATACGAGAAATTTTTCTTGCTGGGGCATGACCGTGGTGGCAGGGTCTCTCATCGACTGGCAATGGACTTTCCAGAGAGCGTGCTGCGTTTAATGGTATTAGATATTTCACCAACCCTGACCATGTACGACAAGACCACGATGGAATTTGCAAAAGGATATTGGCACTGGTTTTTCTTAATTCAAAAAGAGCCGATTCCAGAAACCATGATTGGCGCTAATCCAGAGTTCTGGTTAAAAAATCATATGGGGCGTCATGCAGGCACAGGAATATTTACCCCACAACGTTGGGCAGAATATCTTGCAGGAGTTAGTAATGCGCAAAGTATGCATGCTATGTGCGAAGACTATCGTGCCGCTGCAACCATCGATTTAGTTCATGACCGCGCTGATAGAGCGGCTGGCAAAAAACTCACAATTCCTTTACGAGTACTCTGGGGGGAGCATGGTTTGGTCAATAAATGCTTTGCGCCTATAGCAGATTGGGAGGCTGTAGCCCAAGAGGTATCAGGCAAGACACTACCTTGTGGGCATTACATTCCTGAGGAGTGCCCAGAAGAACTCATTGCTGATGCTCAGAAGTTTTTTGATGTTTAAGTTTGTAACTAAGGCGCCAATTTTGGAGGCTTCGTGCCAAGCGGCGGGCAGGGCATCACAATCTCAGGGTCTACACTCAAAATCTTCTCCTCTTTATCCGAATAATTGACCCTCGATAAAAGATCTCGAATGAGATTTAAGTGAGTACGCTTTTTACTATTTGCATTAATAACAGTCCATGGTGCTTTTTCAGAACTGGTCTTAAGCAACATTAGATCGCGAGCAATGCTATAGGCTTCCCATTTTTTCTGAGCCTGCTCATCAATTGGGCTAATTTTCCATTGCTTTAATGGATCTGTTTTTCTGCTTTCAAGTCGCTCTGCTTGCTCTTTTTTATCAATATCTAAATAGTACTTCAAGATCTGAATTCCTGAATTGACTAGCAATGCTTCAAATTCATTAACAGAGCTCATAAATTGCTTGTACTGATCATCAGTGCAAAAGCCCATGACTTTTTCAACGCCAGCGCGGTTGTACCAACTGCGATTGAATATAGCAATCTCACCAGCTGAGGGAAGCTCTGATACATATCTTTGGAAATACCATTCACCCTCTTCGCGAGAAGAAGGCTTACCAAGAGCTACAACATGCGTTTCGCGGGGACTAAGATGCTCAGTGATTCGTTTGATGGTTCCATCTTTTCCGGCTGTATCACGTCCCTCCAGAATGACAAGCAAACGTAAACCACTGGAGATAATCTGGCGTTGAAGCTTCACTAGCTCAATTTGCAGTAGCCTTAGTTGGGCTTCGTAATCAGCCTCGTGATGGTCATCCTTAAATTCCTTGCCCACTAATTAAGCTTCACCACTAGATGCGGGCGGACTAATCGTTTTCTTAGCAGGCGCTTTCTTGGCTGCGACTTTTTTTCTAGGCGCTTTCTTAGCAGGAGACTTTTTCGCTGCAGACTTCTTGGCTGCCGGCTTTTTAGTCGCTTCTTTTAACTCTAGCTTATCAAGAGCCTTGCCAAGTTTATCGATCAACTTTTCACGCTCCGACTCTAATTTATCCAGTTTTTTCATTAACTGTTTGACTAACTTCTTTTGACTCATGATGTACATGCCTTTTCTTTTTGCTCTGCTAGACCTTTGATCCTACGATGTATTAATCCTTGTTTCAAGCGATTATGACAATGGGAAGATCGATTTTTTCAAGACTTGAGCCGAAGATGGGTCTAGCTAAGTAAGCAAAAACCCCAAATAAATCAATTATTTGGGGTTTATTATTAAGGTAATAACTTATTCTGGATGAAAGTTATTGCTAGCCATGAAGCTGATGGTGCGTTCAAAGCCAAGAATGCGAATGTAGCGCCAAGCGATATCTCGATACTTGCTATCTAAGTAGCCAATAGCAACCTCAGGCGTCCTTTTGGACAAGTCGATTTGTTGAATTGCGCGGGCCCAGCGTTTAAGTCTTGTTGACATTTGTCACCTCCATGGGGATATAACGCCTCAGAATTGGGACGAGATGACAAGAACTAGAAAATATTTAACAAATATCCAATGGGCTTAAAACCCTCAAATAGAGACCACTTTATTGGGATTCAGGATATTTTGGGGGTCTAGAGCCCTTTTTAAGGTCTTCATTAGCTCATGGGCTATAACACCTTTATGCGCCCTTAAATCGCCCACTTTGAGTTGTCCAACCCCATGTTCTGCCGATATTGATCCCTGGCAAACCTCCACTTGGGCAAAAACCAGCTCATAAATGGCTTTTTCATGAGTTTGGTTAAAAACCTTAGGGTCAGAACCCAGGGGTGGGGCAATGTTGTAGTGCAAATTGCCATCACCCAAATGTCCAAAATTGATCATTCGCACTCCTGGGTACTTTTGCCTCATCAAGGCATCGGTTTCTTTAATAAAGCGATCCAAAGAGGAAAGTGGGATGGTGATGTCGTGCTTCAGATTAGCGCCTTCTTCTGCTTGTGCGAGGGTAATGTGCTCACGCATATGCCAAAACGAATTGGCCTGACTCAAATTACTAGCAATGACTGCGTCACTAATCATATTGGCAGTAAAAGCCTCCTCTAGAATGATTTCTAGAAGCTGCCGAACGTGTTCCTCGCTCTCATGATCGGAAAGTTCAATCAAAATAGTGAAGGGAGGGTTGCCTTTCAATGGGTTAGCCATTTGTGGAAAATGTTTCTCATTTAAAGCCAATGATTCCTGAGTCATCATTTCAAAACCAGTGAGTAGGGAAGCGGCGCGTTTTTGAAAAAGATTCAGTAAGGAAATAGCAGAAACAATGCTGTCAGTAGCAACCAATGTGGTCCATTGAGAAATCGGCAAGGGGTAGAGTTTCATGACCGCTGCAGTAATAATGCCTAAAGTGCCTTCCGATCCAATAAAAAGATCACGTAAATCGTAACCAGTATTGTCTTTACGCAGACCTTTTAGGCCATTCCATATGTCGCCTTGAGCAGTCACAACCTCAAGACCCAAACACAGATCTCGTGTATTGCCATAGCGCAGAACATTGGTACCGCCTGCATTGGTCGCAAGATTGCCACCAATCATGCAGCTGCCTTCTGCGCCAAGACTTAAAGGAAACAAATAGGATTTTGCTGCAGCATTTTCTTGAATGGTTTGCAAAATACAGCCGGCTTCTAGAGTAATGGTTTGATTAACTGCATCAATCTCACGAATTTGGTTCATCCGCTTAAGATTGAGAATCACTTGATTGCCACTATTATCGGGTGTGGCGCCGCCGCATAAGCCCGTATTTCCACCTTGCGGAATAATCGCAATATGGCTAGATCCGCATAGCTTCACAATTGCAGATACCTCTTCAGTCGTCTTGGGCAGAAGAACGGCTAAGGCTTTGCCAGTAAAACGTTTGCGCCAATCAGTAAGGTAGGGCGCTTTATCTTCATCTGCTATGAGAACATATTGCTTACCCAGCAATACACTAAATTGTTCGATCAAGCTTTGCTTCATCCCTTAGCCTGAGCCTTTTGTTTAGCTAAACTTTTTGCTTCCTTTTTGATGGGCTTTAAGTAAATGAGCAAGCAAACAAAGCCAGTGGTAGCTAAGATGGTTTCTAAAAGAGCCATCCA
>CANHLB010000106.1 GCA_947461335.1 Burkholderiaceae bacterium
GATTACGCCAAATTTAGAAGAAACCTCATTACTTTTGGGTCGCCAGATTAATCAACCTAGCGATTACCCATTGGCCGCGCAAGAACTGCTAGATATGGGGCCGCAAGCGGTTCTGATTAAAGGTGGACATCTTGACGCTACGCATACACAGATTACCGATTTTCTGATGTGGAAAACTATTGAGGATGGTTTAGAGGTCACCCAATCAAAAGAATTTAAACACTACCGTGTCAATACTTTCAATACTCATGGAACCGGTTGTTCATTAGCCTCTGCGATTACTACTTATTTAGCGGGCGGCCATGATTTAAGTCACGCAGTAGCTAAAGCAATTGCGTATGTTGAGGCTGGTTTAGAAGCAGGACGATTCTTAAGTATCGGTGAGGGACCGGGACCCTTATGGCATATGCATGATTTTTATCCAACAGTGCTGTTAGATGAAAAAGGTAAATACTAAAGACTTTTTAGCTTATTGCTAACTACTGCATTAGCTCTTGTAAGTGCTTTACTGCAGCCTTAGGATCTCTAGCTTGTGTAATGGCGCGCACGACCGCAACTGATCCAACCCCGCTCTTGGCAACCGCGCGAATGCTGTCTTGATCGATGCCACCAATAGCTACTAATGGGTAGTGACTCATCAGTTTTGCGTAGTAGTAAAGACGCCCTAGACCTTGAGGGACAGTAGGCATTTTCTTAAGGTTCGTTGGAAAGACCGCACCCATCGCAATATAACTTGGACAAAAGCGATCGGCATGAACCATTTCTGCATAACCGTGTGTGCTTAAACCCAGACGTAATCCAGCAGATCTGATTTCTTCAAAGTTAGCGGATGCAATATCTTCTTGGCCAAGATGCACGCCATAAGCTCCAGCATCTATCGCTTCTTCCCAATAGTCATTAATAAAGAGTAGGGTCTTGCTATCCTGAGCGGCTGCAACTGCTGCCCTCACTTGTTTCCTAATCTTAAACTTATCTTCAGATTTGAAGCGCAATTGCACTGTAGGAAGTTCGGCATCAACCATGCGCTTTATCCAGTCAGCATCTGGCATCACACCATACAAACCCAAGCGGGTAGGGCATTCTGGAAAAGCATTGGGATTCATATTACGGGTCCAAGGCAATAAATCAAAGTGTTCTGGTCTATTGGGCCACTTTAGCGCATTAAATCCCCCATCCTCTTGAGCCATGCGTGACCATGCTTTACCCAAAACCCTGGCGTCTGATTCAATAAAGCCCATTTCGATTGCTGCAAGTGACCCAGCGAGCTCGTAATGATCTGCCGCTGATTCGTTATCAATCATGGGCGGAGGTAAGTTCAGACTATATGCCGGAATTGGCAGGCACAAATCTCCATTGCGATGGGCGGCAACAATTTGTTCGGCAAGATCTCTGACAAAGCTCATGTATTTAGCTTTGATGCCAAAAAGGGGTACCTACCAAAGGAGTACTTGCTTGGGCAGATGCTTGTGGTTTCATAGCCCCAGAAAGATACGCAGCGCGTCCGGCATCTACTGCCTTAGCAAAGGCAGTAGCCATCACCACAGGATCTTCTGCTAGAGCTACTGCGGTATTTAATAGAACGCCATCAAACCCCCATTCCATTACTGCGCAGGCATGAGAAGGCAGACCTAGGCCAGCATCAACTAATAGAGGAACCTTTAAGCGGTCGCGTAGAAGTTTTAAGGCATACGGATTTAAGGGGCCTTGACCAGTGCCGATTGGAGCAGCCCAAGGCATTACTGCTTGGCAGCCAATATCTACTAAACGTTGGCACAAAATTAAATCTTCAGTGCAATAGGGAAGTACTTTGAAACCATCCTTAATTAAAGTTTCGGCAGTTTGCACTAAACGTAAAGTATCTGGCTGCAAGGTGTAATCATCACCAATTAATTCGAGCTTAATCCAGTCAGTTTCAAAAACCTCACGCGCCATTTGCGCAGTAGTGATGACTTCTTGGGGGCTATGACAGCCAGCAGTATTGGGTAAGACTGGCACTGCCATCTTTTTTAAAAGCTCCCAAAAGCCGCTATGCGACTCAGCGGTAGAGCTTCCCTGGCGTCGCAAGCTCACCGTAATCATTGCGGGGTTAGAAGCTTGCACTGCATTCTCGAGAACTTGTGGAGATGGATAGCGTGAGGTTCCTAAAAGTAAACGGCTAGCAAAGCTCTCACCGTAGAGAACTAAGGCATCAGCGTTATTGAGATGATTTGGTAATGGTGCTGTCATATAGATACTTGCTTTTAACCGCCAGTAACTGGAGTGATTACTTCAATGTGGTCATTCTCGTTCAGAAGATGTTTAGCATGATCTGTTTTGGGTACGAAGTTCATGTTTACTGCAACAGCATAGGGTGGCCGTGCATCAATTAAAGAAAGTACATCAGAGATCATGCTCTGGTTTGGAACCTCATGTTCTACTTGATTGACGATTACGCGCATAAGGAAGCCTCTTGATGATTGGTATCTTTCATGATGTGCAAACCCAATTCCAATGCAGTATTACTCTCACCTGTAGCTAATAGTTCTAAAGTGCAATCGAGTACTGCGGGGGCAATCATAAAACCATGGCGATATAAGCCATTGATCATAATCAAATCAGTAAGCCCTTTATCCCTTGAGGTTCTGATTTCTGGAAGATTATTTTTAAGGGTAGGGCGACACTGGGTTGCCATTTCTAAGATACGCGCTTCTGCAAAGCCGCTGTGTACGGTATAAACGGCGCTCAGCAGCTCCATAGCTGAGCGCACGCTCATCTCAGATAAGTCGTCTGATTCGATTTCAGTAGCCCCAACTACATAGATATCGTTTTCCTTAGGGGCGATATAAATGGGATAGCGCGGATGAATTAAGCGTGTCGGACGTTGAAGTTTGACTTCTGGGGCATACAAACGAATCACTTCGCCACGCACACCACGTAATGCATTTTGAGAAGCATTGTTTTGCCAAGAATCCTTGGCACCAGTACCGCGGCAATCTATTACAACTTGATAGGAATGATCTTTGCGCAAATCCTCAGGCTCAATTGATTTACCCCAGTGACAGTTGACATTAAAAGCAGCCAGCTCAACGACTAGCGCATCTAGTAGTTGGCGATTATCAAGTTGGCCTTCATTGGGCAAAAACAGTCCTTGCGTAAAGCGCTCAGCTACTCCCGGTTCTAGATCACGTACTGCTTCTGTATTGAGTTTCTGTGGCAGGGCTAAAAGAGAATTATTGCGACAGTTGCGCTCTAAATGAGTAGCAAATCGCTCTGCATCACTTACATCCTGTGGATGCCAGAGAATGAGTGTGCCATCTTGCTGAAAAAATACTGGTGTCGATAGTTCAGCAATAATTTCTTTCCAGCGTGGCAGACTATGAATACCCATGCGCACTACAGAATCCTCAGTAATAGCAGATTCAGCAAGTGGAGCTAGCATTGCTGCAGCAATCCGAGCAGCAGCACCACTAGCGCTAGAGTCTCCCTGATCAAATAGATCAACTGGAGCTCCACGCTGAGCAAGGGCTACCGCCAGCAAACGGCCCATCAGGCCGCCACCGACGATCGCATACTTGCTTTGCGAGAAGGAATGCTTATTTACCATCAGCGCGTTGATACTTATTGATAAATCTCACTACCGCGCTTCCGGAACTCTGCTGACATTTCTTCCATGCCTTTTTCAGGATCTGTTGCCTGCGCCGTAATGGGAATGACTTTAGGCACCTTAGGGTTTCCATTTGCATCTAAGGTTGCCGCATAGTCACGCACTTCTTGTGTGATTTTCATAGAGCAGAACTTTGGTCCACACATGGAGCAAAAGTGTGCAATCTTGGCACCCTCTGCAGGCAAAGTAGCGTCATGGTATTCACGTGCACGCTCAGGATCTAGACCAAGATTAAACTGATCTTCCCAACGGAACTCAAAGCGGGCTTTAGAGAGGGCGTTATCGCGCACTTGTGCACCAGGTAAACCTTTAGCTAAGTCAGCGCCATGCGCAGCAATCTTATAAGTGATGATGCCTTCACGTACATCTTCTTTATCAGGCAGACCCAAATGTTCTTTAGGAGTCACATAGCACAACATAGCAGTGCCATACCATCCGATTTGTGCAGCACCAATACCGCTGGTGATGTGATCATAGCCAGGAGCAATATCGGTAATCAATGGTCCAAGGGTATAGAAAGGGGCTTCTAAGCAATGCTTGAGCTCTTCGGTCATATTTTCTTCAATACGCTGCATTGGAACGTGACCAGGGCCTTCAATCATGACCTGTACATCGTGCTTCCAAGCTTTGGCTGTTAACTCACCCAAGGTATGGAGTTCACCGAACTGAGCCGCATCATTAGAGTCAGCAATACAACCAGGACGCAAGCCATCACCTAAGCTAAATGACACGTCATAGGCTTTCATAATCTCGCAGATTTCATCAAATCGGGTGTACAGGAAATTTTCTTTATGGTGAGCCAAACACCACTTGGCCATAATGGAACCACCACGAGAAACAATGCCAGTAATTCGGTCAGCGGTTAATGGAACATAGCGCAGTAAGACGCCAGCATGGATAGTGAAGTAATCCACACCTTGTTCGGCTTGTTCTACCAGGGTATCGCGGAACATTTCCCAAGTAAGATCTTCTGCAACGCCGCCGGTTTTATCAAGCGCTTGATAAATCGGAACGGTACCAATGGGAACAGGTGAGTTGCGAATAATCCACTCACGAGTTTCATGAATATGCTTACCAGTTGATAGGTCCATGATCGTGTCTGCACCCCAACGAATCGACCACACCATCTTTTCAACTTCTTCATTGATCGATGAAGTCACAGCAGAGTTGCCTAAGTTGCCGTTAATTTTCACGCGGAAGTTACGACCAATGATCATTGGTTCTAATTCAGGATGATTGATGTTTGCAGGAATAATGGCACGACCTGCGGCAACTTCAGAACGTACAAATTCACCAGTTACTGTCTCTGGTAAGTTGGCACCATAGGATTTTCCTGGATGCTGCTTTAGCAAAAGCTTATAAGCAGGATCTTTGCGAAGCTGCTCTAAGCCCATGGACTCACGCAAGGCGACATATTCCATTTCTGGAGTAACAATCCCTTTGCGGGCGTAGTACATCTGGCTTACATTGCTACCAGCCTTGGCAACACGCGGAGCACTAATGTGCGCAAAGCGTAAATTTTGAGTAGCTTCATCTTGAGAGCGAGCCACACCATACTCAGAGCTCGGACCTGATAGCTGAACTGTGTCATTGCGCTCAGCAATCCAACCATCACGTAATCTTGGCAAACCCTTTTCAAGATTAATGACGATATCAGGATCACTGTACGGTCCTGATGTGTCATATACCGGTACAGGCGGGTTAGCGATCATCTCTTCACCCACTCGCGTAGACAACTGCTCAATCATGCGGATCGGCGCCTTAACGTCAGGACGTGAACCTTGTAGGTATGTTTTTGTTGATGCGGGATAAGCGAACTTTTGACCGAAGTCGCGCTCTAAGCTTTTTAAGCTTGGAATTTCATGTTTAGCTTTTTGATTATCTTTACTCACGTCCATCTCCTTACAGTTTTAGATGGACGAAACCGGGTGTCGGTCTGATGTAACTTCCCACGCCAGCATTATCTGGATCGGGTTTTAGGGTCTTTCTCAGCGCCTCTGAGCAAATACTGCTTTAGAGGGCACCCCTGTTTCATCCTTAAGGAAGATTTAACCACGAATTTCAGTTTGCGTGTATGAGCTCAATTAAAAGGCTCCTATACGCCCTAAAGGGTCCTAAACCCTTACTTATTGCGCCGCAAAATGAAGTCTGCGGTTACGAAGGCGGCATCACTAGTAAATTCATCTGCAAGGATCCGGGCTGCTGCCTCAGCTAGGGAAATCTGAATAAACCCAGAGACTTCACCATCATGGTTAGTCGGAATGAAGTTATCAGCAAGTTCTAAATCGTAAATATAGAGCTGTTCATCATGAAAGCCACGCCCAGAAATAGGGCGACACATATGGATGCGTCCTATGGGTTGTATCTGCTCAGCAATTTGAGGTGGAACTCCTGCTTCCTCCCACAGCTCACGCTTTGCACATATCCAAGGTGTTTCGTCAGCAGAAATTCCGCCGGCGGCAATGTTGTCAAGCTTTCCTGGATCAGTCGGTTTGGTCTCGCTTCGTCGACCTAACCAGAGTGAGCCAGATTTGGTATGGCCATTGACATGAGTAGCCATACTCCGAAAACCAAAGGTGCGAAAGGCAGAGCGCTCTAAGCAAAAGTATTGGTGACCGGTAGAGTCAATCCATGAAAAATCCTCGTTACGCCAACCAGGGATGTAACCCCCTAAACGCATTTTTTCTGCTAGCTGATAAAGACTTTTCGA
>CANHLB010000107.1 GCA_947461335.1 Burkholderiaceae bacterium
GGCGATACGATCTTGCTCATGGTGGAGCAAAAAGATGGAATTGCTTGTCACACTGGCGAACACAGCTGCTTCTTTTTAAAATGGGATTCTGATCAATCTATCTGGATTGATGAGTCCAAAAGTAAGTAGCAAATCTTTTTAACAAAAGACATAAAATAGATTTATGACTAGTCCTGCAAATAAAGCTTCTAATTTGGATTCTGCATTAGCGCATTTAGCTGATGTGGTTGATCAACGACGGGACGCTTTCAAGGCAGGGAAAGCTGATCCTAAAACTTCATACACAGCCTTACTCTTTTCGAAGGGTGATGATGGCATTCTTAAAAAAATTGGTGAAGAGGCTACTGAGGCAGTGATGGCGGCCAAGGATTCTCGCGGCGCTAACTTGGCTGCTGAACAGCAAAAGCTTTTAGTGGGCGAAATGGCGGATCTTTGGTTTCATTGCATGATTGCTTTATCCCAATTTCATTTGCGCCCTGAAGATGTCATCAAAGAGCTTGAGCGGCGCTTGGGGACCTCAGGAATTGAAGAAAAAGCTGCTAGAAAAGCCTTTGGTAAGGATTAAGTACGTATGTCGCACGACCCAAATTGCCTGTTTTGCAAGATTTCACAAGGTTTAATCCCCTCCCAGAAGGTCTATGAGGATGAGGAAATATATGCTTTTAAAGACATTAATCCCGCTGCGCCAGTGCATTTTTTGATGATTCCTAAAAAACATATCCCCATGTTGGAGTCAGCAGAAAGCATTGATGCCCCATTGCTAGGTAGAATGATGGAATTAGCACCCCGACTTGCCAAAGAGCAAGGCTGCCGGCCTGGTAAGGATGGTGGCTTTAGATTGATGGTGAACAATGGTGTAGATGGAGGGCAGGAAGTCTATCACTTGCATTTGCATGTGATGGGCGGTCCCCGCCCCTGGAAAAAATAATCCAAGGAGATTAAGAATGGGTTCATTTAGTATTTGGCACTGGTTAATTGTTTTGGTCATCGTGATGTTGGTATTTGGTACCAAGAAATTGCGCAATATTGGCCAAGATTTGGGTGGCGCTGTGAAGGGCTTTAAAGATGGCATGAAGCCGGGCGAAGAGTCCAAGGAACAAACTCCAGAGCAAATTGCACAAGCTGCTGCAGCCACAGAAAAAACGGTTGACGTGCACGCTAAAGACGTCAACAAGTGATCATTGATAGCGCAATAGAAATAGATGCGGCTTTTAGACTACTGCTTAAATGATTGATCTTGGAGTTTCAAAACTTGCACTCATTGCAGTTGTTGCTTTAGTGGTTATAGGTCCAGAGCGCTTACCGAAGGTAGCGCGTATGGCTGGGAATTTGTTTGGTCGAGCGCAGCGTTATATGGCTGATGTAAAGTCCGAAGTCAATCGTCAGATGGAGATTGACGAATTTAAAAAATTCCGAGAAGAAAGCGCATCCGCATTAAAAGAAGTTGAGAACAGTATTAATTCAACAGTTCAAGAAGCCAATGCCAATCTAAGCGATCAAGCAGACATTTTTGAAACTAGCTTTGAGCCACTCCCCTTAGATGAAAGAGCTGTGCTTGATAAATCTAAGCGCCAGGGGCGTAATAGCTGGGGTGTAAGGCGTGCAGCAAGACCTATCTGGTTTAAGCGTTCCGCTGGTTTGCGTACACGGGTGCAATCAGGCGCTGCCAGAATGAAGCGCTTTCATCACGCCGCTAACAAATAAAATAAGTATAAAAATACCTTCGCATGTCAGAAAATAAATCCACTGAAGATTCGGGCCTACAGGAATCTTTTCTCTCTCATTTATTTGAGTTACGTGATTGCGTTATCAAATCTGCTTTAGCAATTATTGTTGTATTTGTCTGCTTGGTGTACTGGGCACCTGATATTTTTCATCTGTTTGCACAGCCATTATTAGAGTCATTACCAGCGGGTGGCAAGATGATTGTGACTGATGTTACTGGCTCTTTCTTTGTGCCTATGAAAGTCACAATGTTAGTTGCCTTCATCATTGCTTTGCCGGTAGTGATTTATCAGTTGTGGGCCTTCATTGCCCCGGGCTTATATCAACATGAGCGCAAGTTAGTAGTTCCATTAGTAGTCAGTAGTTACAGCTTATTTATCTTTGGCATGGCTTTCGCCTATTTTCTAGTATTCCCAACAGTATTTAATTTCATGGCTAGCTACAATGCACCTTTGGGTGCGGAGATGTCTACCGATATTGATAAGTACCTTAGTTTCGCTATGAATACCTTTTTGGCTTTCGGACTTACATTTGAAGTACCCGTGGTTGTAGTTGTTTTAGTTCGAATGGGTATAGTACCTTTGGCTAAATTAAGAGAAATACGCCCCTATGTCATTGTTGGTGCGTTTGTGATCTCTGCAGTTGTTACCCCGCCTGATGTTCTTTCGCAATTACTTCTAGCAGTGCCAATGACTCTGCTTTACGAGTTAGGCTTATTAATTGCACGTTTTTATGTGCCAAAACCAGCAGAAGAGAGTCAGGCAGCTTCGACGTCTGTTTGATGATTGGTTTTAGAAAAGGTTTTGCTAAGCCAGTGTGTTACACGGTCAAAGCGATAGCGTCTTTGACGAAGATTTCCTTCAATCTCTAATTCAGATCCAGCAAAAGCTTTGCCTGCAGCAAGCAGTGCTCGTCTTTGCTGAATGGATTCAATCTGAATCAGCCTAGGCAATATTTTTGGGAGCTCCCAACGAATATCAATGACTACACAGTGCTCATGCTGTAGTTGTCCTACTTCACAGAGCAATAACTCCGCCTTCGTGAAATTAAATTGATTGGCAATAATGATGCGGTGGCACAGAAGTAACCAATCTTCATCTAACTTGTATTCAGCATGATGATTAACTGCCATTTCTGCGGCTTGCGCCAACTCATGCCAATCGTTGGCTTTGGGATCTGGGCAGCTCTCTAAAATTTTGCTGAGCAATTCTTTTGCTTCTACTACGCCTTGTTGATGAGCTTGCCAGACCCAGTAGGAAGCTTGTAGGCCGCGCACTTTTTCATCTGATTTTTCACGCTTGCGCCAAAGGTTTGCACCTTTTCTCAGTTGTGCCTGCGCATGACCTAGATCCGCGGCGCGATCAATACAACGATCGCTCTCTGCAGCGTTATAGCCAGAAAACTGTGGGCGACGATAAATTTCACCTAAGGCATACCAAGCATCTCGATCACCATCTTTTGCGGCAAGCTCTAGCCAATGGGCTGCTTTTTTAAGTGAAGCATTAGCCTTAATTTTATTGGGGCCGTCTACTTCTATATCTAATTGTGCAAGTCGTAGACCTAAGGTGAGCTTTGCAATCGTTAAGCCAAGTTCTGCAGCTTGTATTAACGCCTCTTCATTTTGATCTTCCAGCCAAACCTTCCAAAGCGAGGAAAGCGCCTCATTTTTTGGCTGCAGCTTGATGAGCAATTCTTTTGCAAGAGTTGTAAATGAAGATTCAGTCTCAGCAAGCTCTTGCAGGTATTGCTTAGCAAGTTTTTGCATTCCCCCTAAATTGGGACTAATAAGACTCTCAAAAGCGGGATTGGCCGGCTTTTTTCTTAACCACTCATCCAATTGGGATTGAATTTCTTGGTTGAGCGGGTTTATTAGCAAATCAACCAGCTGCCATTTGGCTGCATTTCTAAATGAAGATTGCTTGTTTGACTCAGCAAGTTGCCAGAATGAGTCCCACCCAAAGCTAAAAGAGGGGGAGTTAAAGGTTTGAACAAGAGGTATCCCAGCAATTTGTTCTAAAACATCAACAATTTCATCATTACCTGGGTTTTTATCGTCAAGTAATTGATTTGTAATGGAAAAATAGGACTTTTCTAGCCAAATTAGGGCATTGGCAGGCTGAATTGGGGTTTTAAATGCCCCTGTGAGATAGGCATTCGCTAATTTTTGTTGCGCAGAAACATCACCCAAACGCGCTGAACCGAGGATTTTTAAGAATTCGCGACTTGCCATCTGACAATTTTGGCATTCCAGGGCCGAAAAAGACAGAAATCAAAGCTCTTGTTGTCGAGATACAACGAAGAAAACCAAAAAACTACCTTTTGACAAGCAAAAAGAGCTCCTAAATACCCTTACCCTCAGACTAGTAGGGCAAAAGAAGCAAAATTCATAGGTCCCAGTTTTATTCGGGCATTACTTTTAATTTTTGGAGATTTAAAGAATGAAAAAATCGCTATTAGCAGTTGCAGCTTTAGGTGCTTTTGCATCTGCTGCTCAAGCTCAGTCCAGCGTAACCGTATACGGAATCATGGATATTGGTTATGTTGGTGGAAATTCACGTGTAGCCAGCGGTACAGCTGTTACTAAAGGCACATCAAACTCATTTACTGGTGGTGCAGAGTCAACAAACCGTATCGGTTTCAAAGGTACTGAAGATTTAGGTGGTGGTTCTTCTGCATTCTTCACTGTTGAATTGGGTTTAGAGCCAGCTTCAACAACATCAGGCTTTAAGAACTCAGCTACTACTGAAAACCGTCAATCTTTTGTTGGTTTGAAAAAGAATGGTATTGGTCAGTTCGCACTTGGTACTCAGTACACATTGGTACACCAGTCTGTTGCTTTGACTGATGCTGGTGGCACAAACAACATCCTCGGTGATGTAATCTATACCTCAGCTACTGGTAATGGCGCAACTGTTGCAGATGCCAACTTTGCAAACAACAACGGTTATGCTGCTGGTAACTCTTACACCATTCGTTCACAAAACGCTTTGACATTGGATACAGATACTTTTGCTGGATTCAAAGGTCATGGTTTAGTGATCATGAACAATACAAACACTACCCAGACGACACTTAGCGGTTCTAATGGCTATACTGGCGGCACAAACAACCAAAATGGTTGGGGCTTGGGCGTTGACTATACTTGGCAAAAACTGTTTGTTACTGCAGCAATGCAGCAATTAAACGCTAAGCAAGCGTACAACACTTCTGCGCTAACTAATAGCTCAAACAACGCGACAATCGCAGCTGCAGCTAACATCTCTATCTTCGGTGCTGGTCAAGCTTCCTCATTGGGTACTAACGTTAAAGATAACCAGTACTATGTTGGCGCTACTTATGACTTCGGTATCTTGAAGGCATACGCTCAGTACATCAACCGTAAGGTATCTGCACAGCAAGACACTGGTTACTATGCTAAGCGTACTGGTCAGCAGATTGGTGTAAGAAGCTTTATTACTCCAACAATCGAAGCTTGGGCACAAGGTGGTTTGGGTAAAACTTCAGCATTTGGTTCATCCAACCCAGCTGCTAATATGACTGCATGGCAGGTTGGTTCTAACTACTGGCTCAGCAAGCGTACAAACTTGTATGCGATCTACGGCCAAGTTGGTACTTCAAACGTATCAGTTATTGCTAATCAAAACCCTGCTAGCTTCAATGCAAGCAACTATGCTATTGGTCTACGTCACACTTTCTAATTGCTTGCTAGCCTCAGTTAGTACGATGAGCTAGTGAAAAATTAGTTTGGTATCAAATAAACCCACTGTGGAAACACAGTGGGTTTTTTCTTTGGTGAATTAGAAAATAGTAATGTGGGCTTAATTGATTACTTAGCTAGCTGTATTTGCGTTAACACGCTCGATCAAAAACTCCTCTAAGGCTCTGATGGGCGTTAAGTCATCAAATAAGACAGACCTGTTTGCAATCATCTTTTCTTTTATTGCTTCTCGATATGCCCGGTCTTCTACTAACCTCACAACTAAGTTGATATATTCTTCCTCATTGCTGGCTATAAGTTCAGTCATACCCATTCTTCTGAGTATTCCACTGGCTAGGCGACCTCTTAGAAAAAGACCTTCCCTGGTAATAATAGGTAACCCACATTCAATTGCTTGAATTGCCGTATTAAATCCAGAAAATCCAATCGTATCTAGAAATACGTCAGCTAATTGCATTAATCCATAGAATGCTTCCGTTTTTTGCCATGGGATCATGCGAATAAAATCCGCTGCATTCAAGTTTTCGTCCTGAAAGGCTTTTGACAGCCTATTGTTTAATACTATAGATATTGGCCCATCTGGACTCTCAAAAAATACAAATTGGCATTTAGATAGTTTTTTTGCAATCGATACGAAAATCTTGTCATGCTCGGGCGCATATTTGAAGGGTGTACCAGGGCACAAGAGCAAGGGCAATCCTGCGTCTATGCCTAGCGATTGAAGATCAATAGCACTTGAATTCACAGTTCGAGCAGAGTAGCAGCAGCCTAAATTGGGGAGTTGAATTAATTTTTCACTGTAATGGTCGTCGGCATTAGGGGGCTCAAAGTCCTTAGCAGAGATAAAGTAATCAATTGTTGGTAATCCAGTTGTTTCAGGGTGTCCCCAAGTAGCTAGTTGCAAA
>CANHLB010000108.1 GCA_947461335.1 Burkholderiaceae bacterium
ATTTGCAGTAGTCCAGGTCCCCATCGTCTAGAGGCCTAGGACATCACCCTTTCACGGTGAGTACGGGGGTTCGAATCCCCCTGGGGACGCCAGTTTTTTGGTAGCAAAGAAGCAAGAAGTATTACTCGAAGTCATTTGGAGCGGTAGTTCAGTTGGTTAGAATATCTGCCTGTCACGCAGAGGGTCGCGGGTTCGAGTCCCGTCCGTTCCGCCAAGACAATTAAAGCCCCCTAAACTAGGGGGCTTTTTTCACTTATTGAATCCTCTTAAGTCATACTCTGGGTATTAGTTATTCACAGTTAGAAGAATATTGGCATGTCTGTCACTAAAATGAGAATTTAAAATTCAGCTAGGAGTCATCTTATGAATTGGCTTATGTTGTTAGCAGCAATCATCGCTGAAGTTTCGGCAACTTCGGCTTTGAAGGCCTCAGATGGCTTTACTAAATTTTGGCCATCTGTAATAGTGATCGTTGGCTATGCATCAGCTTTTTTCTTACTTTCTCTTTTGGTAAAAGTATTTCCTGTAGGGATTGTCTATGCAATTTGGTGCGGAGTTGGCATTGCACTTATTGCAGTTGTGGGCTGGTTTTACCTTGATCAAAAACTTGACTTACCGGCAATTGCAGGAATTGCTCTAATCACTGCCGGTGTTGTTCTTATAAGTCTTTTTTCAAACTCAACGTCAGATATGTAATTATTTGAGTGTGTTGGTGGTAATGCTAATCAAAATACTAGGTTAATTATGATTTCCCCTCTAGAATTGACTGAATTTACTAAAGGGCTATCTGTCATCTAAATGCAATTTAAGCCAAAAATACTCATCACTGGAGCTAATGGCTTTATTGGCGGCGCTTTAGTTGCTAAGCTAATCGTTACAGGGGAGTCTCAGGAAGCCATTTTCCTCATTCGCTGCGCTAATCCTGAAGATGGTTTATTAAAGTTAACTAAAACTTTAAGAGCGCATGGCGTTTCAACGAGCCAGCTACTAGAGCTGAGATTAAATCAGATCTTATGTGGAGATTTAAATGTTGTTAATCGATGGATTGATGACCCTCGACTAGAGTCCATTGAAAAGGTTGTTAGTTCAGCGGCAGTGGCATCTTTTGGTAATCATCCCTCCATTTTGCCAACCAATGTAGATGGCGTTTTAAATATGGCACATGGCTTGAGTCATCGATGTAATTTAAAAAAGTTTCTTCATGTTGGAACCGCGATGGCTTGCGGCCTGAAATCGCCTAATCCTGTACCGGAAGGCTATGATGGAGGGCCAAAAACCCATCATTTTTTAGAATATACCCATAGTAAGTACGAGGCCGAGCGACGATTAAAAGATGAGCTACCGCATTTACCCCTGATTGTTGCTAGACCTTCTATAGTTGTTGGGCATACCAAACTTGGTTGTAAAGCATCTGGAAGTATTTTTTGGGTTTTTAGAATGGCGCTTGCGTTAAAAGCTTTTCCTTGTGCTCTAAATCAACGCATTGATGTTGTGCCTGTAGATTACTGTGCAGATGCGATTTATTTGCTCTTAACAAAACCAAATTTGAAATACAACAGCTACCATATTTCAGCTGGAAAAAATTCTGCTGCCAGCTTTGCCGAGATTGATGAGGCTATTGCGAAAGCTACAGGAAAACCCAAAATCCAGGGCTATCAGCAAAAATCATATGAGCAACTCCTTCAGATGAAGGCTCAATTTAAATCTGCCCTTGGAGAATGTAATCTCCGTATTGTTTCAAAGGCTATTAAAGCTTATGGCGGTTTTTCAACTCTCGAGCTTATTTTTGATAACGCCAGGCTAATAGAGGAGGGTATGGCTGAGTCTACTTCATTGGCTAAATATGCAGGACTTTGCGAGATTACAAGCAAAGGTATTTTAATTGCGGACCAGATGAAATTTGATTATAAATAAGCTTGGGTTAGTAGGCCTGAAGCGAACTCTACAATAGCTCAATTCCTAAATTAGTTATAAATCATGTTCTATGTATTACTTCTTTTTAGGAGTAGTGATTGAGGCAGCCATTGCATCGTAATAAATCACCTTCACTTGCTCACCAACTTTTACATCAGCCAGCAGCGCAGGGTCTTTAACTGTCACAGTTGTTACCTTGCCACTAGGACCTTTAACCGATACCAACTTCTTTTCTCTGTCTACAGATACGATGTCTGCAATGATGGTTGTCTTATTAGCAATGGTTTCTGCAGGCTTTTCATTTACTTTAGAAGTCGTTATGGTGTTTGTTTCAACCTTACTTCGAACCCCATCACTTTTCGTTTTAATAAGCTCAATTGCTACGGCTAATTCATACGTTACATTGACTCGATCACCCTTTTTGATTTGATCAAAATTCGTAATTTCTGGGCCTGCAACAAACTTGGATTCACCTTCTTTGTTCTTAAAAGTAAGGGTACGGGTCTTTTTGTCAATCTTAATAACCTCACCCTCATATAGCTGGTAGCGATTATCAACTACAGCAGCATCAATCACCATAGGCTTATTGGCCCCTGAATTAGCGGGGTTTGATTGAGCAATAGCTATGGAGGAGCTGGCCAATAAAGAGGCTAGAACTAAAGAGAGGGATGCGAATTTAGTATTCATTATTTCCTTGATATAGATAGTTGTTTGTTAAGATATTAGCTCACTTTTATCATTTAATCCCTCCAGCATGGCCTAATGTAAGGCCAAGACCGATTTTCACATCTTTGTTAAGATCCTTAAATCTTCTTAAAACCTAGAAAGGTTATGAAATGCCTCAATTTGCTGCAAACTTGACCATGCTTTTTAATGAAGCCCCCTTTATGGAGCGCTTTGAGCGTGCTTCTAAGGCTGGCTTTAAGGCCGTAGAATTTCTGTTCCCCTATGCCTTTCCTGCCTCTGAAATTAAGCAGGAACTCGATCGAAATCAACTGAAACTCGTTCTTCATAATTTGCCAGCTGGGGACTGGGATGCTGGTGAGCGAGGAATTGCGTGCCTCCCTGATCGAGTAGATGAATTTCGCACGGGCGTTACTAAGGCAATTGAGTACGCAAAAGCTTTAGGTGTTCCACAGTTAAATTGCTTAGCTGGAAAAGTGCCCGAAGGCGTGAATGCAAAGTTGTTACATGACACTTTTATATCAAACTTAAAGTATGCGGCCTCGGAGTTAAAGAAGGCTAATCTCAAACTACTGATTGAGCCAATCAATACATTTGATATTCCTGGATTTTATCTTTCAACAACTCAGCAGGCTATAGACATCATCAATGAAGTTGGCGCAGATAATTTATATGTGCAATATGACATCTATCATGCCCAGCGTATGGAGGGTGAACTCTCCAATACGATTAAAAAGAATTTAAATAAGATCGCACACATTCAGTTGGCAGACAATCCAGGTCGGAACGAGCCTGGTACTGGGGAGATTAATTACCCGCACCTTTTTAAATTTATTGACAGTCTTGGATATTCAGGTTGGATAGGTTGCGAATATAAGCCAGCTACGAATACTGAAGCTGGCTTAGGCTGGGTTAAAAATTTAAATTCATAGGATTAGTTAGAGAAAAATAAAGGAAACAATATGAGTCAGAAATTAAAATTAGGTTTTGTTGGGCTTGGTATCATGGGCGCCCCTATGGCCGGACAGTTAGTGAAAGCAGGGCATGAGGTGTTTATTACTACACGCAGCAAAGTTCCGGAAGATCTAGCTTCGACCTCTGCAATTAAGTGCGCTAGTCCACGTGAAGTAGCTGAAAAAGCAGACATCATTTTCACCATGGTTCCCGATACACCTGATGTTGAAAAAGTATTGTTTAGTGAAAACGGAGTAGCTGCAGGCCTATCCAAAGGAAAAGTTGTTGTAGATATGAGCTCTATTTCACCGATTGCTACTAAAGAATATGCCAAGAAAATTAATGCCTTAGGTTGTGACTACCTTGATGCACCCGTTTCTGGTGGAGAAGTAGGTGCAAAAAATGCGACACTTTCTATCATGGTTGGCGGTGATGAGGCAGTTTTTAATAAAGTTAAGCCAGTGCTCGATCTCATGGGTAAAAATATCAACCTAGTAGGTGGGAATGGTGATGGGCAAACGGCTAAGGTAGCAAATCAAATCATTGTTGCTCTCAATATTGAAGCGGTAGCAGAAGCTTTATTGTTTGCTTCTAAGGCCGGTGCCGATCCGGCAAAAGTACGTCAGGCATTGATGGGCGGCTTTGCAAGCTCAAAGATTCTAGAGGTGCATGGTGAGCGCATGGTTAAACGCACATTTGATCCTGGTTTTAGAATTGAGCTGCATCAAAAAGACCTCAATCTTGCTCTAAATAGTGCGCGTGCTTTGGGTGTATCGCTTCCTAATACTGCCACGGCACAGGAGTTATTTAACTCTTGCGCTGCAAATGGCGGAAAAGCCTGGGATCACTCTGCAATGGTGAAAGCCTTGGAAAAGCTGGCCAATTTTGAGGTTGGACAAAAAACCTAAGAATTGAATATGGCATCGACTTTACTGGTTTATTTGCACGGCTTTCGCTCATCGCCTCGATCAAGCAAGGCAGTCAAGACCAGTGAGGCCCTTAAGGCTTTATCAACACCAGATCATACGTTCGAATGGTATTGCCCTCAATTACTGGCCTCTCCAAAGGCCAGTATGGCTATGGTGACAAACTATATCGATCAGTCTAAAGCTGATCGCATGGTTGTTATCGGCTCGTCACTTGGCGGCTTTTATGCTAATTATTTAACAGAAAAATATTCTTGCAAGGCAGTTGCTTTAAATCCTGCTGTTAGGGCGGCGAGAGAGCTTGCGCCTCATGTGGGGATGATGACTGCATACGACAGTGAAGAGCCTTTTGACTTTCGACCAGAATATATTGATGAGTTAAAAGCCTTACAAGTGGAGAGGGTTTCTGATCCAAGCCGTTACTTTCTAATTGCCGCAAAGGGGGATGAACTGCTTGATTGGATGGAAATGAGCCAGTTCTATCAAGGCGCTAAGCAGCTGATCCTAGAAGGTAGCGACCATGGAATAGCTGACTATTCAGATCACCTCCCAAGGATCATGGAGTTTATATCCCCTTAGATGATTGATTGCAGCAAACTTCTTCTGTAAGATTAGTCAAACGATTGATGGCTTTGCCTATATCGAGAAAGGAGAGTTTGTGCTGAGCATCTTGAAATTGGACGCTGGTGGAATTCCCCAGGGTTGGGTTAATGCTGAAGAGGCAACTAAACATTATGCCGATAGTAGCGTCTTATGGACGCTAGGTGACCCTGTCATGAAAATGCGTGGCGGCATTTCTAGGGCAAGCGGACTCCAATCTGTCATTGAGCTTCATTCAATTATTGCTATTAAGGGCAGCGCAAAGATTAATTTATTTGACGTTGTTCCAGTCATCACAAAACATAAACTTTTCAAGCGTGACCGTGGGCTTTGTGCTTATTGTGGTGATGCTATTCATGAAAATTATGCAGAGGCCGAGCATATTATTCCAAATAGTCGAGGCGGCAAATATTCTTGGATGAACTTGGTAATTTCCTGTAGGCCATGCAATCAACGTAAGGGTAATCGCACACCCGAGCAAGCCGGTATGGGCTTGTTATACACCCCTTATCTCCCAAGTCTTTATGAGGATATGATTCTTAAGGGCCGGAATATTCTTGCCGATCAAATGGATTTCTTGGCAGCCAATCTGCCCAAGAATAGTCGCTTACTTGAGGGCGCTCCCTGAGCTTGGAATTACGGCAAGGCAGGCGTCTCAATAGTAATCGTTTGATGCGCACAAATTCTTTGCGAATCATTCTCGCTGCCTTGGCCTTGTCTTTACTTGGCCACTTCATTCTGTTTTTCGGTATCCCTTTTCTATCCTTTAACTCTGCCCCAGAGATTGCCGATGACCTCATCATCAGAACCGACATAAAACTTGAGCCCCCGAAGAAAATTCAAATGTCTAAGGTGCCCAAAAAGAAAGTCAGTAAAGAAAATTCAAGTAATCAAGTTCAAGACGCCAACAGCCTTGTATCAGGCGAGCAGGGCGGCCCCAACAATCAAGAGGGAGTCGCCTTTAAGCTTCCTGAATCTGGAGTTATTTATTACGACTCGTTTGTAGATGGTCAAAAATATCAAACTGGGGAAATCGATTGGAGAGTCGATGGTAATAATTATCGGCTTTATATCAATATTCCATATGCTTTTGTTGGCCCATTTGTTTTTGAGTCACGAGGCACAGTAGATGCCTATGGCATAGCCCCATCTATCTACTGGGCTCAACGCGGCACCAATCCACCTCGATATTCACGCTTCGATAGAGATGAAAAGGGAGGAGGGCAGATGTTCTTCTCAGAAAAACCAGAATTTACCCC
>CANHLB010000109.1 GCA_947461335.1 Burkholderiaceae bacterium
TCAGCATCAACATCAAATAGATCAAAGAGGGCGCGCTCACCCCGATGTAGTGTGAGCTTACCCAATAGGTTAGGCATATAAAGATTCGTAAATGTTTTCAGCTTTTCAAAGTTCTCTGCTGAGTCCACCCGAATCTGGGTAGTTTCCTCGCCTGCCACATCACGTAATACCCGTTCAGCAAGGCTAAGATCCTGATACAGAAGGCTAGGCGCAGCATTGTGTTTCATCGCTTCCCGAATATTTTCCCAGGTCGTGCGTAGGTAATGCATGTCGTGCAAAAGCTCAGTATCAGAAGCATCTTGGGCGCTAGTACGTACAATAATCCCACCTTTTTCGTCGGCCGCCATAAGTCCAGCCAGTCGAGCTTTAATGGCTTCTCGCTCTTCTGGTTGATCAATGCGTTGAGAGACGCCAATATATTTTTCTGTAGCTGGATCACTACCAGCTGGAGGTAGGTAGACCAGATTGCGACCAGCAATACTCAGTTGAGTTGTTAAGCGAGCACCTTTAGTGCCAAGGGGATCTTTTAATACTTGCACTAGAATCGTTTGACCCTCAAACAGTAATTTTTCAATTTGAGCTTGAGGATTATTTTGGGTAATGTCAGCTACGTGCATAAAGGCAGTACGCTCTAGGCCTATCTCAATAAAGGCTGACTGCATTCCTGGTAGAACGCGAGCAACTTTAGCTAAGTAAATATTGCCAACAATGCCACGTTGACGAGTACGTTCAATCTGCAATTCTTGAACAGCGCCTTGCTGAATTAAGGCAACCCGCGTTTCTTGCGGGGTGATGTTAATCAGAATTTCTTCATTCATATGCGTGTCACTTGAGCGCGATCAAGAAGTTGTGCCGTTTCAAATATAGGTAAGCCCATGATACCGCTATAGCTGCCCTCAATCATAGGGATGAATGCTCCACCCAGCCCCTGTATGCCATAGGCACCTGCTTTTCCAAAAGGCTCGCCGCTGGCAATGTAATTATCTATCTGCACTTGCGATAGTAGGATAAATTGAACTTTTGATACCTGTACCAAGCAAAGAGGTTTTTCGCTTGGATTAAGCGTAATAGCAACAGCCGTAAGAACTTCGTGAACTTTGCCGCTCAGCATTTTTAAAATACGAGCAGCATCAGCCGCATCTGTCGGCTTACCTAAAATTTCACCATCAGGACTATTGGGTAGGCTAACCGTCGTATCAGCACATAAGATAGGCGCCCATGCGAGACCACTCTTTTGCCAGCGGGCTAAAGCAGCAGCACTTTTAGCTAATGTGACGCGCTCAACATAGGCCCGGGCTTTTTCAAGGGGAAAGGAGGTTTCGATACTTTCACTATCTTCACCTGGTAGTGGAGCTAACATCACAAAGCGCACACCAATTTGTTTTAATAATTCTTGGCGCCGAGGGCTTTGTGAAGCAAGATAAATAAAGGAATGCACAGGATTACTCACGATGGTATGGGTGGCCTTGCAATATAGTCCAAGCGCGGTACAGTTGCTCAACGAGTAGTACTCTTGCCATTGCATGCGGTAAAGTTAAGCTGGAAAGCCGCCATATGGCTTGTGCATTGGTCTTAAGACTGGGATCTAAGCCATCAGCACCCCCAATCAAAAAGGTAATGTCAAAACCATCTTGCCGCCACGCAGCTAGTTGGGTGGCAAGGTTTTGTGTAGTTTGATCTTTGCCTCTCTCATCTAGAGCAATCACTCTAGATCCTTTGGGAATAGCCGCTGCTATCTTAATTGCTTCTTTTGCCGGAGTGAGATCGGGTTTGATCTCTTTGATTTCGATACTGCAATCCGCAGGCATTCTTTTGACATAGTCATGAGTTGCTGTTGCAACCCAATCGGGCATTTTGTGACCAACTGAAATAATGGTTAGACGCATGAGTAAAACTGGGAATCAATCCGAAAATTCAACAACTTCACTTATTCGTCGTCTTCTAGCTCACTGGCTTTGACAAGTCCTTTGCTGCCAGCCAATTTAACGCGCACGGGTTTTGCACCCCACATGCCTTCTAGTTGATAGTAAGAACGCAACATGGGTTGCAAAATATGGACAACGATATCTCCGCAATCTACCAAAACCCATTCACCAGTTTCTAATCCTTCGATGGAGATCACTTCACCACCTTTAGCATTGACATCTTCTTTAACTGACATCGCTAGAGATCGTGTTTGGCGATTGCTTGAACCGGTGGCAATGATGACGCGATCAAATAGTTCGCTGAGTTTAGAGGTGTCATATACGCGAATATCTTGCGCTTTCACATCCTCTAGAGCATCAATAATGACGCGTTGTAATTTACGTAAGTCCATGGTTTCTCAATGATATTTTCAGGTAATTAGAGTGATCTTAGCTTGATTACTGATACAAGCCCAGATTTGTAATGATTTCTAAGGCATGTGTGGGGATTTGCTCGGAGGCTATCTGGCTAGGAGAGGAGTTTTTAAGGCGATTACGCAGATCGGTTGATGAGAGGTCAACAGACAGACCCTCATCAATATAGATGAGGCCAGAGGCCTGATTTTCAAGAGTGGCAAGATCTTGTGTTTGACGTGTTTGCAATAATTCTTTGATTTCAGGGCTCATTTCCGCAGCCAAATCATAGTGTGGTCGGCTCGTCACTGCGAAGTTCATATATTTAAACAAGTCTTTCCAAGAGTTCCAAGTTGGAAGATGAATTAAGGAATCTACTCCCGTTAGCCAAATCAAACTCGCCTTAGGCCCAAAGCGTTCGCGTAAAGATTTGGCGGTGTCAATACTATAGCTTGGACCTGCTCGTTCAATTTCAATCCGATCAACCCCAATTTGGGTTGGAATTTTTAGATATAAGAATGCTCTCGCTAAATCTATGCCAGCCGCTTCCGTCAACTGAAAACGAATTTCTGCAGAAGTGATATCGGCACCTTTTTGCCAAGGCTCGCCGCTCGGTATGAGAAGTAATTGATCTAATTGCAGTATCTTTGCAAAATGACTTGCCAACTTTAAGTGACCAATATGCGGCGGATCAAAAGTTCCCCCTAAGATGCCAATTTTCTTTAGAGCGCTCAAGCTAACCAATCGCGGGGTTTAAGGTAATAGTCATAGAGCTTAGCTTCAGGTGTTCCAGGCTTGGGCTGATAGTTGTACCACCACTGCACTACTGGGGGCATCGACATCAAAATAGACTCTGTCCGCCCTCCAGAGTGAAGCCCAAAGATGGTGCCTCGGTCAAAGATTAGGTTGTATTCCACATAACGACCACGACGATATTCTTGGAAAGCTTTTTCTTCCGGCGTGAACGTATCTTGGTAGCGGCGTTGGACGATGGGAAGATAGGCGTCAATAAAGGCATCTCCTACTGCGCGGGTCATCGCAAAACTCTTTTCAAAGCCAAGCTCATTAAAGTCATCAAAGAATACTCCGCCAATGCCACGGGGCTCTTCACGATGCTTTAAATAAAAATATTCATCACACCATTTTTTAAAGCGGGGGTAGAGTTCTTCACCAAAAGGATCTAGAGCGTCTTTGGCTGTTTGATGAAAGTGTTTACAGTCTTCATCAACACCGTAATAAGGAGTTAAATCAAAGCCCCCACCAAACCACCACACCGGCTCTTTATTCTCCGCTTGTGCAATGAAGCAGCGCACATTCATATGAGTAGTAGGAACTTTAGGATTATGTGGATGAAAGACCAAAGACATACCCATGGCTTCAAAACTGCGACCTGCAACCTCTGGGCGGTGATGGGAGGCTGAAGGCGGCATTTGATCGCCACGGACGTGAGAGAAGCCCACACCACCTTTTTCTAAAATGTTGCCACCATCCAAAGTGCAGGTGCGACCATAGCCTTTGAGTTTGCTGTCTTCAGGCTTACTCCATTCGTCAGCAGTAAAGGCTTTGCCATCTAGCGCACTCATTGCACTAGTAATGCGATCTTGTAATCCCAGGAAATAGTCCCTCAGGGCTTTAATATCAATTTGGGTTTCTAGTGTTTTCAATTTAGGCTAACTCATTACTTGATTGCACGATAGCCAATATCTTTGCGATATTGCATGCCATCAAACTGAATCTGATTAATTGCTTCATACGCTTTTTGTTGGGCTCCGCGAACAGTGTCTGCAAGGCCTACAACACATAACACGCGACCGCCGGAGGTAATCACTTTACCATCTTGCAACTTAGTGCCTGCGTGAAAAGTGAGTTGATCTTCGGTATCAGCTGGAATGCCAGTAATGACATCGCCATTGCGTGGGGTATCTGGATAATTATGTGCAGCAAGTACTACACCTAAGGCAGTACGACGATCCCATTCTAGATCCACTTCATTTAACTTGCCATCGACTGCATGATCTAAAGCATTGACTAAATCACTACGAAGACGTGCCATGATTGGTTGTGTTTCAGGATCACCCATCCTGCAATTGAACTCTAAAGTTTTGATTACGCCGTCTGGAGTGATCATCAAGCCAGCATATAAGAAGCCTGTATATGGAATACCATCCGATTCCATGCCCTTTACTGTGGGCATGATGACTTCACGCAAAGCGCGCGCATGAATCTCGGGAGTCACTACTGGGGCAGGGGAATAAGCACCCATTCCTCCAGTATTAGGACCCTGGTCAGCATCGAGCAAGCGTTTGTGATCTTGGCTAGTTGCTAAAGCAAGAACATTATTGCCATCAACGAGCACAATAAAACTGGCTTCTTCACCAATCAAGAATTCTTCAATCACAACACGTGCTCCAGCGTTACCTAATTTGTTATCAGCAAGCATCATATCGACTGCAGCGTGCGCTTCATCTAAGCTCATGGCAACAACGACACCTTTGCCCGCAGCAAGGCCATCAGCCTTCACCACAATCGGCGCCCCTTTTGCATCAATGTATGCATGGGCTTCAACAGCACTGCTAAAGGTTTGGTAATCGGCAGTGGGAATACCATGGCGCTTCATAAATGCTTTGGAAAAATCTTTAGAGGACTCCAATTGGGCTGCCAGTTGCGTCGGGCCAAAAATACGCAGACCCTGATTACGAAAGACATCCACGATACCTGCTGCTAAAGGTGCCTCTGGTCCAACGACAGTCAGATGAATCTTTTCACGTTTAGCAAAATCTGCTAATTCTTGTAAGTCACTAATGGGAAGATTTTCAATACCAGCGGTAGTTTGCTTAGCGGTAGCAGTACCACCATTACCAGGTGCTACATAAACAGTTTGTACTTGAGGTGATTGCGCTAGTTTCCAGGCTAAAGCATGTTCACGTCCACCAGATCCAATGAGGAGAATTTTCATAGTTAGCTGTGTATTAAATGATGATTAGGAAAATGAGTATGAGAGGATTTTGGTTCAAAGAGCTGCATTCGTGAAGACTTCTTGAACATCATCTAGATTCTCAAGAGCATCTAATAGCTTTTGCATGCTCTCTGCCTGATCGCCCTCTAGAGTGATTTCCGTCTCGGGGCGCATCGCTACAGTAGCTAATTCAGACTTAAGGCCTGCTTTAGCAATTGCATCTTGCACTTTGCCAAAATCGGGAACGGGAGTAAGCACTTCGAAAGAACCATCATCATGCGTGATCACGTCTTCAGCACCTGCATCGAGGGCAACTTCCATGAGCTGATCTTCGCTAGTATTGGGTGCAAACAACATTTGTCCGCAGTGTTTAAACAGAAATGCTACCGATCCTTCGGTTCCCATATTGCCGCCATTTTTATTAAAGGCATGGCGAACCTCTGCAACTGTGCGAGTACGGTTATCGGTTAAACAATCCACAATAATGGCAGCGCCATTAATGCCGTAACCTTCATAGCGAATCTCTTCGTAGTTCACGCCTTCGAGCGAACCAGTGCCGCGCTGGATAGCTCTTTGCACGTTATCGTTCGGCATATTCGAGTCTTTAGCCTTATCAATCGCCAAACGCAAGCGAGGATTTGTAGCAATATCACCACCGCCTAATTTGGCAGCGACAGTAATTTCTTTAATGAGTTTGGTCCAAATCTTGCCGCGTTTTTCGTCTTGACGACCTTTGCGGTGCTGAATATTGGCCCATTTCGAGTGGCCGGCCATACAGGTGAGTCCTTTAAATAATTTGGGCTAGAAGTCTTCATTTTAAGGGCTTCTAGACCAAAGGTAGGGGCTTACTAGTCATTTTTTGTTACACTCTCATGTCTTAGCAGTAACAAAGCATCAAAGTTAGCAGAATTTCCACTGCAAACACCTGCCTCGGTGATGGAATTGGTAGACGTGCCGGACTCAAAATCCGGTGCCGCAAGGCGTGGCGGTTCGAGTCCGCCCCGAGGCACCA
>CANHLB010000110.1 GCA_947461335.1 Burkholderiaceae bacterium
CAAGAGACTTTTTTGAACATTGAGGGTATCGATGATGTTCTTAAGAAGATTCGTGAAGTCTTTGCTTCTCTTTACAACGATCGAGCAATCTCTTACCGTGTTCATAAAGGTTTTGCCCATGCCGAAGTAGCTCTGTCTGCTGGTATTCAGCGCATGGTGCGCTCTGACCTTGGTGCTGCTGGTGTAATGTTTACCTTAGATACTGAGTCCGGCTTTGAGGACGTCGTTTTTATTACCTCGAGTTATGGCCTGGGCGAGACAGTCGTTCAGGGTGCTGTTAACCCAGATGAGTTTTATGTATTCAAAACCACGTTAGCTCAAGATAAAAAGGCGATCATTCGTCGCTCTTTAGGGTCTAAGTTAATTCAGATGCAATTTGCACCAAAGGGCTCTGCTGAAAAAGTGCAAACCGTTGACGTCATTCCAGAGAAGCGCAATCGCTTTTCTTTAGAAGACGCAGACATCACCGAGTTGGCTAAATATGCTGTCATCATTGAAAAGCATTATGGTCGTCCCATGGATATCGAGTGGGGTAAAGATGGTCAAGATGGTCGTATCTATATTCTCCAAGCTCGCCCTGAAACAGTTAAGAGTCAGGCTGCCGGACAAGTAGAAATGCGCTACAAACTGAAGGGTAGCTCCAAGGTTTTAGCTAAAGGCAGGGCGATTGGGCAAAAGATTGGCGCTGGCCCAGTCAGAATCATTCGTGATCCTAGTGAAATGGACCGCGTCCAGCCTGGGGATGTTCTAGTTGCTGATATGACCGACCCTAACTGGGAGCCGGTCATGAAGCGTGCATCCGCAATTGTGACGAATCGCGGTGGACGTACTTGCCACGCTGCAATTATTGCGCGTGAACTAGGCGTTCCTGCAGTGGTAGGTTGTGGTGATGCTACTGAGCATTTGCAAGACGGCATGATGGTGACGGTTTCCTGTGCTGAAGGTGATGAAGGCCATATCTATGATGGCTTGATTGAAACCGAAGTGACAGAAATATCTCGCGGCGTCTTGCCAGAGATTCCAGTAAAGATCACTATGAACATTGGCAATCCTCAATTAGCCTTTGACTTCTGCCAGATTCCGAATGCTGGTGTTGGCTTAGCTCGTCTTGAGTTCATTATTAATAACTACATTGGCGTGCACCCACGTGCTGTATTGGAATACCCCAATATTGATCCCGATCTCAAACGCGCTGTAGAGAGCGTGGCTCGTGGATATGCTAGTCCACGTCAG
Organism: Burkholderiaceae bacterium; assembly: GCA_947461335.1. Lineage (GTDB taxonomy): Bacteria > Pseudomonadota > Gammaproteobacteria > Burkholderiales > Burkholderiaceae > Polynucleobacter. The sequence goes on from CANHLB010000110.1 coordinate 1,234, forward strand.
TTCTATGAGGACAAATTGGTAGAAGGTGTCGCAACGATTGCAGCAGCCTTCTATCCAAAGCCAGTAATCGTCCGCTTATCTGACTTCAAGTCCAATGAATATAAAAAGTTGATTGGTGGATCACGTTACGAGCCTGATGAAGAGAATCCAATGCTGGGCTTCCGCGGTGCCTCCCGTTATGTATCTGAAGATTTCGGTGAAGCCTTTGCTCTTGAGTGTGCAGCAATGAAGCGGGTTCGTGAAGAGATGGGGCTTGATAACGTTGAAATCATGGTGCCATTTGTGCGCACGATTAATCAGGCTAAGCGTGTCATCGATATGATGGAAAAGCTTGGGCTTAAGCGTGGCGTGAATGGCTTGCGCCTCATTATGATGTGTGAGATTCCATCAAATGCGATCCTCGCCGATCAGTTCTTAGAATATTTTGATGGTTTCTCTATCGGCTCAAACGACATGACTCAATTAACTTTGGGGCTTGACCGTGACTCCGGTATGGAGTTGCTTGCGATTGACTTTGATGAGCGCGATCCAGCGGTAGAGTTCATGATTGCGCGCTCTATTGACGCTTGCCTCAAGCAAAATAAATACGTCGGCATTTGTGGCCAAGGTCCTTCAGATCACCCAGACTTTGCTCGTTGGTTAGTTGCTAAAGGCATTACCTCTATTTCCTTGAATCCAGATAGCGTAGTAGCAACCTGGGAGATGTTGGGTAAGAAGTAAAAGAACTTTGTAGGTGCTTGGGAGTATTTTATGGAGCCGTTATCAGGTTTAAAGGTAATTGAAATGGGTCAGCTCATTGCTGGGCCATTTGCCGCTAAAACATTGGCTGATTTTGGTGCTGATGTTGTCAAAATAGAGCCGCCTAAAGTCGGCGATGCTTTGCGTAAGTGGCGCTTACTCAAGGATGGCACTTCCATTTGGTGGCAAGTGCAGTCCCGTAATAAACGCTCCCTTTCTTTGGATTTAAAACAAACAGAAGCGCAAGATATCGTTAGGACTCTTGCTAAAGAAGCCGATGTTCTGATTGAAAATTTTCGTCCAGGCACTCTAGAGGGCTGGGGCCTTGATCCTCAGCACCTACTAGAAATCAATCCCCGTTTAATTGTTCTTAGGATCAGTGGTTATGGACAAACTGGCCCGTATCGAGACAAGCCAGGCTTTGGAGTCGTGGCTGAAGCGATGGGTGGCCTACGTCATTTAACGGCTGAGCCTGGAAGAGTGCCGGTACGCGTGGGAATCAGTATTGGTGATACCTTGGCATCTCTGCATGGTGTGATTGGAATCTTATTGGCTCTTCAAGAGCGCCATCAAAGTGGTAAAGGTCAAGTAATTGATATTGCCCTTTACGAAGCGGTATTTAACTGTATGGAGAGCTTGCTGCCTGAGTACAGTGCTTTTGGTGAAATAAGGCAAGCGGCTGGTAGTGCATTGCCTGGTATTGCGCCAACCAACGCTTATCTTTGTGCCGATGGTGGATATGTATTGGTGGCTGGTAATGGGGATAGTATTTTTAAGCGCCTCATGAAATTGATTGGCCGAGATGATTTGGGTAATGATGCCGAGTTAGAAAATAATGATGGTCGAGTTAAGCGGGTGGTAGAGCTTGATCGGGCAATTGGCGAGTGGACAAAAACATTAAGTACTGACAAGGCTGTAGAGGCCTTAGATTCTGCAGCGGTCCCTGCAGGCAGAATTTATACGGTTGCTGATATTGCAAAGGATCCACACTATCAGGCGCGGGGAAATATAGAGACCATTAAGATGGCTGATGGAACAAGCGTTCATGTACCTAGCGTGCTTCCCAAACTTTCTCGCACACCTGGCTCTATCAAAACACTTGCACCAGATATTGGCCAAAATACTGATGAGATATTACGCGGTATTGGTTTAAGTGATTCTCAGATAACTTCACTTAAACAGCGTGGTATTGCTTTTACTAAATAAGCCAAGATAATAATCACATGACCCGAATCTATTTCAATGATGTCGTCACAAGAGATGGTTTTCAGATAGAGCCAAACTTTATTCCTACTGAAGATAAGGTTCGCTTGATCAATGAACTTAGCGAATGTGGCTTTGCCAAGATTGAGGCAACTTCATTTACCTCTCCTAAGGCGATCCCAATGCTCAGGGATGCTGAAGAGGTCATGGGAAAAATTAAGCGAGTTCCAGGAGTGGAGTACACAGTATTAGTTCCTAACTTGCGTGGTGCAGAGCGCGCTCTTGAGTCTAGGGCTGATGAATTTAATCTAGTAATGTCTACTTCAGAAACCCATAACCTTGCCAATCTTCGCATGACGCGAGAAAAGAGCTTTGCTGGCTTGGCAGAAGTCATTCGGTTTGTAGATGGAAGAACCCCGATTAATGTTTCTCTATCCACTAGCTTTGGCTGCCCAATGGAGGGTGATGTAGCTCAGCAAGTAGTTGAAGAATTTGCGAAGCGGTTTGCGGATCTGGGGGTGAGGGGTTTAACGATTTGCGATACCACGGGCATGGCCAACCCGGCCCAGGTGACAAAAATGTCCGAAGCCATGCAAAAAAGATTCCCAAATACCCAGATCACAATGCACTTTCATAATACGAGGGGCATGGGATTGGCTAATGTGCTAGCTGCAGTGCAATCTGGCATTACTCGATTTGATGGTTCTCTTGGAGGCTTGGGCGGATGTCCATATGCGCCAGGCGCTAGCGGAAATATCTCTAGTGAAGATGCGATACACATGCTTGATGCAATGGGCTATGACACTGGGATGGATATTCCAAGATTATTAGATCTAGCCCGACAGTTGCCTACTATCGTTGGCCATTCTGTTCCAGGGCAGGTAGCTAAGGCTGGACGGAGCTGTGATTTGCATCAGGCGCCTGACTATGTCAAAGAACTACGCCAGTAATTGATTTGGAGGAGTGATGATTGACCATTTGGATCACCTCGTACTCACAACCGCAAATGAGGCAGCTTGCGTTGATTTCTACACCCGCGTTCTGGGTATGAAACTTGAATCTTTTATCGGTGGGACCCCTCCAGTTGAGCGCAAAGCTTTTAAATTCGGCAATCAAAAAATTAATCTGCACATCAAGGGTAAAGAATTTGAGCCTAAGGCCAGTATTCCAATGCCAGGATCCCAAGATCTCTGTTTTATTGCTGATCGACCTTTGCTAGAAGTGATTACAAAGCTAGAGAAAGAGGGTTGGCCGATTATTGAGGGACCAGTAGTGCGTACCGGAGCTACCTCAAAGATTAATTCTGTTTATGTACGTGATCCTGATCTGAATTTAATTGAGATCAGTGAGATCTACACGGGATGAATTGATTCTAAGACTTCTTTGAAGACTTTTTGTCAGTAGAAGCTTTTCTTTTTTCTGTAGGCTTGGCTTTTGCAGATGATTTCAGCGCTTTAGATTTTGGGGGAGGGTGATTAATTGGTACAGCCCCCATTTTTCTTGCAGGGATAGAGATAGCACTAGATTTATGGGCGCCGCTCCAGCTTGGTTCTGCAATGGAGTTAAAGGCCTCTCGTAATTTTTCACCCCATAACTGATGAATCATTGCGAAATAGGGATTGGCATCATCTAGAGTGACCAGCTTAGTTGCTTTTAAGGAATTCTTTTCATAAACGAGCATATCCAAAGGCAGCCCTACAGAAATATTACTCTTTAAGGTTGAGTCCATTGATATCAAGGCACACTTCGTCGCTAAATTGAGTGAGGTATTGAAATTGAGGACGCGATCCAGAATAGGTTTTCCATACTTGGATTCACCAATTTGAAAGTAGCATGTTTCTGGAGTGGATTCAATAAAGTTTCCAGCTGAATAGATATTAAAGAGGCGAGGATTTTCACCCTTTACTTGCCCACCAAAAATCATATTACAGTTAAATTCAAGACCTGCTTTCTCCAGCGCTTTATGATCACGCTCATATACTTTTTTGATGGCATTTCCTACAACTACTGCCGCCTCGTAAGAGTTTTTTACAGTCCAGAGGTTATTGCCGTCGATTAGCTCTCCTTGAAGAAGAATTTCTTTGACTGATTGTGTAATAGCTAAATTACCAGCACTCATCATTGTAAAAAAACGATCATTGTCCTTTTGGAAGATCGTCATTTTTCTGAAAGTGCCAATTTGGTCAACACCAGCATTGGTGCGGGTATCTGAGAGAAAAACTAAACCATCTTTTAAACAAAGCCCAATACAGTACGTCATGCTCAAACCCTTTTGTCTCTTACGCTAATTCCGGTAATTATCTCTTAATTGCCTATTCAGTGCCGCTGCTATGGCAGCTTTTGAATGGAGATGCTAGCACTTAACTCTTCACCACCGCCGCCAGAGCGAACACCTTTAACAGGTGCCGCAGAGAAGTAATCGCGGCCGATAGCCAAGCGTATATGGCGCGCATCCGTCAGACAGGCATGAGTAATATCTACGCTTGTCCAGATGCCCTTATCGATATCGCTGCAAAAGTCTATCCATGCATGACTAGCTAGATTGGGCGATTCTTCTGCAAAGAAATATCCACTGACATAGCGCGCTGGAATATTAGATGCTCTACAGAGGCCTAGCATCACATGGGCATGATCTTGGCAGACACCGTATTTCATAGCAAAAGACTGAGCTGCAGTACTGGCAAAGTTTGTTTGTCCTGGTGAGTATTCAATGGCCTTTTGGACTGCAGTAGCTAGCTTTAATACTTCTTCTGCCGAATTTTTTTTAGGCAGACTAGCTGCAAAGTATTTCAGCATTTCTTCTGTTGGCTCAGTCAAATTGGTTTGTTGAAGTAAGTAATAGGGTGAAACTGCCTTTGCATCATCTGCAAACTCAAAGGCATCTTGGGTATGCACTTCACCTTCCGCCTCAATCATCATTGAAGTGTATGGGTTCTCTTGGACAAAGACGCTACATAAATTACCAAAGGTATCAGTTGAGCTTGTCGCTTTAATCGGGGTACTAATTTTCCATTTATCGACTTGTTGTCCCGCTGAAGAAAGTGGGCTAAGACGTAATTCTTGAATGGAATAGCGTACTGGAGTTTCATAGCGGTATTCGGTA
>CANHLB010000111.1 GCA_947461335.1 Burkholderiaceae bacterium
AAGAGTGTTGCAAATTGCTTTTCTAAGATCATCTTTGCAGTAGCACCAAAGCATTTGAGAACTGCACAACTATCAGCCTGTTTCAATGCATATCGTCTTGCAGATAGTGCAATGGCAACAGCTGCAACCATCGCCGTTAACACTGCTATCAAGGATAGAAAGCGCTCTGCTCTCTCTAGGGTGTTACGCATAGCGGGCTGAGCATTCTCTAAAGTTTCGACTCTTACCCCACGCAGCTTTTCTGATTCAATATAGGCCTTAGCCCAGCTTTCGTAAGATTGGGCCTGTTCATCAGTTCCTGCCAACAATAGGCGGTAAGTCACTCTACTCCCCAACCCAATGAGATCTGTTGCTGGCAAATCATCAATCGACATCATGACTCGGGGTGCAAAGTTCATAAAGCCAGCCCCTCGATCTATTTCCCGCTCTAGCACACCAGAAATCACAAATGTTTTTTTTCCGAGATTCATTTGATCGCCGATTTGGGCTCGCAAACTGGCCAACATGACCGGATCTATCCATACTGTTCCAGATACTGGTGCGGCAGAAATATTGGGTGGGCTATTAGCCGTTTTAATCTGTAGAGCACCACGTAATGGATATAGCGAGCTCACAGCCTTTAATGCCGCTAGTTTACTTTGTGACCCTACTGTAGCCATCGTAGGAAAAACGATGGTTTGCGCAGTTTGTAATTGCCGATTTTGAGCTTCCGTGATGAAGCGCTGAGCTAAAGGCTGATCAGCAACAATTAATACATCAGCAGCGAGAAGCTGGCGAGCATCAAATTGAAAAGCTCTTTGCATGCGGTCAGCCAAGAAGCTAACACTAGTTAAAGCAGTAACAGATAGTATTAAGGCTAAAAATAGCCAAGCCAGTTCGCTAGAGCGTAACTCCTGCTTAAGACCCTTGAGAAGATTTGATAGAAAAAACTTCAAATCGCCTGAATCTGACCACCATCAACCCGCATGACAGTGCCAGTAATAAAAGAAGCGTTCTGACTTGCTAAAAAGGCGGCAGCATCACCATATTCCTTTGGATCACCATAGCGTCCCATGGGAATTTGTCGAATACTGGCCTTCACTACCTCTTCATAGCTTGTACCTTCTCGCTTTGCCCTAGCTTCATCAAGTTGGCGTAGACGCGCAGTAGATATACGCCCTGGCATGATGATATTAACGGTAATGCCTTCATTAGCAACTTCTGCAGCTAAGGTTTTTGACCAAGCTAATAAAGCAGCGCGTAAGGTATTTGAAATCGCTAAATTTTTAATTGGGGCAATTGCACCTGAAGTAGTGCTAGTAATGATCCGGCCCCACTGACGTTGACGCATGCCAGGCAAAACACGATCAGTGATTGAAATTAATGACAGCACCATTTCATTAAAGCTTTTTTGCCAGAGTGCAGGATCTTGTCCAGCAGCAAGGGTTGGAGGTGGGCCACCAGTATTATTGATGAGGATATCAATTGAGCCTAATTCCTTTTCAACCTTTGAGACTAGGTCATCAATCACTGTAGGATCAGCGAGATCCCAATGCAGGGCAAGTGCAACTCCGCCCGCTGCCTCAATCATGGCAACCGATTCCTTTAATCCCTCTTGACTGCGTCCTGTCACTGCAACCTTAACACCTTCACGAGCTAAAGATACAGCCATTGCCTGACCTAAGCCTCTGCTAGATGCCATCACCAAAGCGACTTTGCCTTTAATGCCTAAATCCATGTCTACCTCCAAACATTTATTTTTATTATCGCCCTAGGGGCTTTGGTAAATTCGCAGCGTACCGATAAAGTTGAGCTTCATACTCTTTGAAAATTTCAGCTAGCGCCTGCTGTTGGCCCAAAATAAGCGCCTCTGGTGTATTGTTTGTGAGTGCAATACGCTTGGTATATCGATTTGAACCAATTAAGGGATTACCTTTTCCATTAGTACTGACGCTTAAGAAAAATTCAACACTGACAACTGCCTCAGGTCTGCTGCGATAGTCACCATAAAACTCACTCACAATGGTTTGCAATGTGAAATCAGGGAAAAAGCTCGTATTTTGCCCAACGGTCGCAGAAAATATATTAGCTTGATTGAGCCACTGCTGCTCAGCACTCGCAATCATTTCTGAAGGTAAGACTGTGTAGACGTTATAAAAGTCTTTTTCAAAACGTTGATCACCGAGACGGTAAACCAAGGACTTGCCGTCATAAGGTGATGTCACGGCAACTGTGCCGATTTTTAATATGTAATCTGAACGGGGTTTTAATGCCTGACCAGACCGCTCAGGCAGAACCGTCCAGTTCGTTGGTCCAACAGGTGCTCGGGTTGGCAAGGCACATGAAATTAAGCCCAAAATTACCGCAGAAAGTAGAATTCGCTTCATCATTTTTGAGCTCCAGAATTTCCTTGGCTACCATTCATAGGTAGCACTATTTTTGGAGGAGGTTCACTCCAAATTAAGCTTGATGGGGATTGGCTAGCAATGCGACTAAATTCATTAATGTTCTCGCTAGCTTGCTTGAGATTTTCAATAGTGGCGCTGGTATCCCCCTGAATGCTAGCTATGGTTTGACGTAAATCGACCATTGTTCCAACCAATTGACGCATGAGGACTTCTAACTCACCCTTCTCTGTCACCTTAGCAATCCGGTCCATGATGATATTCATGTCTTTAATGGATCGAGTAAGACCCTCATTACCTTTTCCATCACCAGCCATCAAAGTATTGAGATTTCCTAATAAATCATCAAAGCGCTTTTTCGTAGCCTCTACATCCATATGATTAAAGGTGCTAACTAACTTCTGTATGCCGGAAATAATTTCATCGGCTTGACTGGGAAGAGATGGAATCACAGGATCAAGAGGCTCCCAACTATAGGGTAAGGATTCATAATCTGCTGCGCTTGGAGCAAAATCAAACTCAACGTAATTGACGCCAGTAATACCCATTGACTTAACCCGAGCTCGCAGATTGTTTTTGACAAAGTCCATAATCTGCTCCTCAGTTACCTTGTCACCAAAAATCTGCATCCTCACTACGACATACTGTTTTCTTTTTTCAAATGGCACATCTTTCTCATAGAGGTCGCCAGATAAGCCAATAAAAGTGACCTGCCCTATTTTCACACCTCTAAAGCGAACTGAAGCACCAGTATCTAAGCCTGTTACAGACTGCTTTAAGTATGTCTCAAGCAGGAAAGAGGATTTAAAGAGTTGGCCTGATCCAAATATGAGAATTACAGCAATCAATACCCCGATTGCAGCAAGCACAAAAGCGCCTAAACGAAAATAATTGGGATTTGAGTTATTGCTCATGCTGCGTCCTTGCTCATAATGCGATTAAAGAATTGGTGTACTCGAGGATCTTTGCTAGTATCTCTCAAGACCTTTGGGTCACCCTCAGCAATGATGCCTTTGGCGCCCTTGTCCAACATAATGACTTTGTCAGCAATCGCATAGATACTGGCAAGCTCATGCGACACAATCACAAAAGTAATGCCTAGATTTTTTGATAAGTCTAGGATGGTGCTGTCTAAATCGGCTGAGGTAATTGGGTCTAGGCCTGCTGATGGTTCATCTAAAAAAAGAATTTGTGGATCTAGGGCCATAGCTCTGGCAATAGCTGCACGCTTTTGCATGCCACCGCTGATTTCACTAGGCATATAAGACTCATATGGCAGTAATCCAACCAGATCAAGCTTGCAACGCGCAAGCAAATTCATCTGATCCTCTGTAAGGTCGGTGTACTCCTGCATAAATAAAGTCACGTTATCTAAGAGATTCATCGAACCAAATAAAGCACCCTGCTGATACATCACACCAAAGCTGGTCATAATTTTTTGACGCTCCGAACCCTGAGCGGTAGTAATGTTTTGCCCTTCAATCAGGACATCTCCACCTAAGGGTTGATAGAGACCAAAGAGATTTTTGAGTAAACTGGATTTACCGCAGCCAGATCCACCCAAAATAACAAATATTTCTCCGTTATTGACTGTGAAATTGAGGTCTTTCATCAGGACTGTTGTGCCATAGCCCACGGTGAGGTCTTTGACCTCAATTGCATAATTAGTGTTGTTTGGCGCATCCATCAGAATCCCGTTTTATAGGAGATAAAGGCAAAAATACCGTCTACCAAAACAATCATCACGATACTGCTCACTACAGCACGGGTAGCAGAAATACCCACTGCCGCAGCTCCTGTACCAGTTTGCATCCCGCGCAAGCAACCTACTGCCGAAACTACTACACCAAATAGGGTGGCTTTAACTAAGCCAGAAAAAATGTCTTCGAGGCTTACTGCCGCTAGCATGCCGTTATAAAAATTAATAAATGGAATACCATAAGCTAGCATCGTAATCATCGAAGCAAAGATGCTTACGATATCGGCAAAGATTGTCAAAATGGGCATGACTAAAATTCCTGCAAGTACCCGCGGCACTACCAGAAAACGAATTGGGCTCAGCCCCCCGCTTACCAATGCATCTACTTCGCTATTGACCGTCATCGTGCCAATCTCTGCGGCAAATGCGGCAGATGAGCGACCAGCAAGCAAGATGGCAGTAATCAACGGCCCCATTTCACGGACAATACCAAGCGCTGCTAGAGGGCCAACAAAAGAGACTGCCCCAAATTGCTTCATACCAATGGCGGCCTGAAAAGACAAAATCACCCCAATCAAAAAGGAGACTAAGCCCACAATTGGCAATGCAGCTATACCAGCCTGGACCGCAGTATCGACAAAATCACCCCAGCGCACTTCTTTTGGGTTCCGTAAAGACCAGAACAGATCAGCAGCTAGGTGACCTGTGAAACTGATCAGCCCTTTTGCATCCTCTATTAAGTTTTGTGTTGCCATCCCAGTGCTAACTACAAAACTACGCTGAGGTTTTACTACCGGGCTTGGAAATAAATTGACGATTGGGTCGAATTCTTTTAACAATGGCTGGTATCGGGGATCCAAACCAAGCAAATCAAACTTGCCGCCAGCTTTCTGTTGTGCTTCTTCAACACCAATCAAAAATGCTATTCCAGCTCCGTCCAATTTGGCAACCTGAGATGCATCAAATGTGAGGGAATGATTGCCTGAAGCGTTTTGCAGCCAGGCATCTTGTTGAGCGCGAACCTGTGTCCAGGTATTGGCCAATGAATATACGTCTACCTTTCCACTGAGAATCACTTTTGCATTCTCTGCATCAATAGCCACCCATTTTGCAACGGGCGATCCTTCGCTAGGAGAGTCTGTGATGGTTGGCATTATTAAAAATCAGGGTCCGGAAGTATTAAGAACTTATCAATGGTTACAACTATTATTAATATTACATAAATTACTGTTTTGACTAAAACCTGCCTAAACATCAAAAACGGTCTATTTGATAGGAAAAACGGGTATTGCCCAACTATAAGGGATCTTCATGAAAATAAGGAGAAATGAAAAAGGCCTAGTTTGTTAACTAGGCCTCAAATGAGATGGTGCGGCTGGCAGGAATTGAACCCACGACCCCTTGGTTCGTAGCCAAGTACTCTATCCAGCTGAGCTACAGCCGCAACATCCATAATTATGCCATGGAAGAGAAAAACTACATCACCCCCGCTGGGCATGAACGCATCAAAACTGAGCTTCTACAGCTTTTAAACCAGGATCGGCCCGAGGTGGTTAAGGTTGTGCACTGGGCCGCCTCTAACGGTGATCGTTCGGAAAATGGTGACTATATCTATGGAAAAAAGCGTTTACGGGAAATTGATCGCAGAATTCGCTTTCTGAATCAGCGTCTCGAATTTGCTGTGGTTGTCGATAACTCAGCTCGTAAATCTGGCGAGTCCGACGCCGAACAAATCTTCTTTGGTGCCTCTGTGACCTACGCCAGCTTAAATGGAGTAAACGCCGGAAAAGAGATCATGATTACCATCGTTGGGGTTGATGAAGTCGATCTGGAGAAGGGTCATGTCAGCTGGGTATCACCTATTGCAAAAGCGCTTATTAAGGCAAGATTGGGTGATTGCGTTGTCATACAGACACCAACTGGTCCGTCTGAAATTGAAATTCTGAAGGTTCAATACCTTTTCTGAGAGTCTTAAATAGCGCGAGTACGAGTGACACGCATGACGTCATGATTCGTTCGTAGACTACGCATCACTTTGGATAAGTGCAGGCGATCATAGACCTGAATAGTAAAACGAATGGTGACAGAATCTTCTTTATAGCGGTCTTCCATGGAGACATTCATGATGTTCGAATCTGCTGCGGTAACGCTGCTAGCAACCCGTGCTAATACACCCTTACCTTGATG
>CANHLB010000112.1 GCA_947461335.1 Burkholderiaceae bacterium
CATATAAATTAAGGTGTTGGCGGTTCCTAGGTCGATGTCTAGGTCATTGGAAAAGTAGCTGCGGAAAAAACCAAACATGATGTAGTGGGAAAATAGAAGTTGTTAATAAATTTATATAGGAATGATACTCTAGCGCCTCATGAATCTTGATGATGTCCAGCGCATTGCGCACCTCTCTAGGCTTGAGTTAAGTCAGGCAGAAGCCGAGGCAGTCTTGCCCCAACTACAGGCTATTTTTTCTCTGGTTGAGGAAATGCAGGCTGTCGATACTACTGGCTTGGAGCCGCTTGCCCATCCGATCTTGTTTCTGCGTGATTTGGCTCAACCAATGCGCGCAGACCAAGTTAGTGAGTCTAATCACCGTTCAGAGAATATGCAGTCTGCCCCAGCTCAGCAAGATGGTTATTTTTTAGTACCCAAGGTGATTGAATGAGTTGGCACAATACCCCCATCTCACTGATGGCGAAAGCACTTGCTGCAAAAGAAGTCTCTAGCCAGGAGCTTACTCAGTACTTTTTAGATCGAATTGAGGCCGGTAAGCAGTGGAATGCCTATTTAGATGTGAATACTCACTTAAGCTTGGAGCAAGCATCTAAAGCAGATAAATTAATTTTATCTGGCAACGCGGGTAAGTTAACCGGTATACCGCTTGCCCATAAAGATGTCTTCGTTACTCGGGGTTGGAAGTCCACTGCTGCATCCAAAATTCTGGCTGGCTATCAAAGTCCTTTTGACGCTACGGTTGTAGCCAATCTTGGCATCCCCGATGAAAACAATCCCCATGGTGCGGGCATGGTTTGCCTTGGCAAGACCAATATGGACGAATTTGCCATGGGCTCTTCCAATGAAAACTCTGCTTATGGGCCAGTATTAAATCCTTGGAATGCTGCCTATGTTGCCGGCGGGTCTTCAGGCGGCTCTGCTGCCGCAGTTGCTGCTGGGCTAGCTCCGATTGCCACTGGAACCGATACTGGGGGTTCAATACGTCAACCGGCAGCATTTTGTGGCCTAACCGGAATCAAGCCTAGTTATGGCCGGGTATCTCGCTACGGCATGATTGCCTATGCCTCATCTTTGGATCAAGCCGGACCTATGGGCAAATCCGCTGAGGATTGCGCTTTACTGCTTTCTGCAATGTCATCACACGATCCTCGAGATTCCACTTCTCTCGCTGATTCTGGTGAAGACTATGGGCGTTATCTCAACCAGAGCTGGCTAGCAGATAGTAAGAACTCTGCTAAACCACTAGAAGGTTTGCGAATTGGTTTGCCTAAAGAATTTTTTGCGGAAGGTTTAGCTCTTGATGTTGCGAAGTCAGTCAATGAAGCTGCAAAGACTTTAGAAAATTTAGGCGCAAAATTAGTTGAAGTGAGTTTGCCTAAAACCAAGCTCTCTATTCCGGTGTATTACGTGCTGGCACCCGCGGAAGCCTCTAGTAACTTGAGTCGTTTTGATGGCGTGCGTTATGGCCATCGCGCTAGCGAGTACAAAGATCTTGGTGATATGTACCAGAAGTCACGCACCGAAGGTTTTGGTGCAGAAGTAAAGCGCCGCATCATGATTGGAACTTACGTTCTGTGTCATGGCTACTACGATGCTTATTATCTGCAAGCACAAAAAATTCGTCGCATTATTGCGGCAGATTTTCAGGCAGCATTTAAAGACTGTGATGTTATCCTTGGGCCCGTTGCGCCTGATGTGGCATGGCGCCTAGGGGAGAAGTCACAAGACCCAGTGCAAATGTATTTAGAAGATATCTACACGCTTTCTACTAATTTGGCAGGTCTACCAGCAATGAGTGCGCCATGTGGATTTAATGCAAATAACCTACCCATCGGCATGCAGCTCATTGGGAATTATTTTTCTGAGGCACGCTTATTACAAGTGGCACATCAGTATCAGCAAACCACCGATTGGCATTTGCGACAAGCTAGTGGGGTGGCATGATGCAATGGGAAGTCGTTATTGGTCTGGAGACCCACGCACAACTACAAACACAATCGAAAATTTTTAGCGGTGCAAGCACATGTTTTGGTGCAGAGCCAAACACGCAGGCATGTGCTGTTGATCTAGCTTTACCAGGAGTATTGCCAGTTCTCAATCGTCAGGCTGTTGAGCATGCCATTCGTTTTGGTTTAGCAGTTGGCGCAAAAATTTCGCCTGCAAGTATTTTTGCCCGCAAGAATTATTTTTATCCAGACTTGCCTAAAGGCTATCAAATTAGTCAGATGGAGCTTCCAGTAGTCGTTGGCGGCCATCTTGAAATCTTGGTTGGCGATCAAATGAAGGTAGTGGAGTTAACACGCGCCCACATGGAAGAGGATGCTGGTAAATCGGTTCATGAAGAAGGTTTTATTGGACCCCACGGAGAGTTTTCTAGCGGCATCGACTTAAATCGTGCTGGTACTCCACTTTTAGAAATCGTTACAGAACCTGTCATGCGCAGTGCTGCTGAGGCTGTGGCATATGCCAAGGCTCTACACACCCTAGTAGTGTGGTTAGGTGTGTGCGACGGGAATATGCAGGAGGGCTCTTTCCGCTGTGACGCTAACGTATCTGTCCGCCCCATGGGTCAAAAAGAATTTGGGACTCGTTGCGAGATTAAAAATTTGAATTCTTTCCGCTTCCTAGAAGAGGCTATTCAATTTGAAGTGCGCCGGCAAATCGAATTAATTGAAGATGGCGGCACCGTTGTTCAGGAGACCCGCTTATATGATCCTGATCGTGGTGAAACGCGCAGTATGAGAAGTAAAGAGGACGCGAACGACTATCGCTACTTCCCTGACCCTGATTTATTACCAGTCGTGATTGATGATGCGTGGATTGCAGACGTTCAGAGCAAGATGCCAGCACTTCCCGCGCAACTACGAACCCAATGGCAGGCAGACTATGGCTTAAGTGCTTACGATACACAACTGTTGACGCAAGATCGTGAAACTACAAAAGTCTTTGAGGAGCTATTGGCAATTGTTGGGAAGCCTTTTGCTAAGGCTGCTGCAAATCTCATCGCAGGAGAATTTGCCTCTTCATTAAATCGTGCGGGAATTGCCACTGCAAATGCGCCACTAAAAGCTGTGCACTTAGCGCCTTTGCTTACTCGCGTGGCTGATGGCACTATTTCTAATAAGATTGCTAAAGACATCTTTGCAGTGATATGGGAAGAGGCTATTGCTGGCAAAACAATGAGTACAGTTGATCAAGTGATTGATACCAAAGGCTTGAAACAAATTAGCGATAGCGGTGCTATTGAAGCCATCATTGATCAAGTGCTCGCCACAAATCAAAAGTCAGTGGAAGAGTTCCGCTCCGGTAAAGAGAAAGCATTTAATGCCCTGGTAGGGCAAATCATGAAAGCTTCCCAAGGTAAAGCGAATCCTGGTCAAGTAAATGAACTCCTGCGTAAAAAACTAAGCTAAGAAAGAAATAGATGAGTGCAATAGACCCAAAGCAGGCTGAACAAGAAGAGTTGGTTGCAGAGTGGTTGAGAGCAACCCCAGGTTTCTTTGATCGCTATGCTGATCTTTTTAATGAGATTCGCATTAAGCATCCCCATGAGGATCGAGCCATCTCATTACAAGAACGTCAAATGACGGTTTTGCGCACTCAAAATCAAGAACTCAATCGACGTTTAAGTGAAATGTTGCATTTCGGTAGTCGTAACGATAAAACTCAACAAAGCTTAGTGGCTTGGTTGTTACGTTTAATGAAGGCAAACAATAAGGCGGATGTTGAGGGTGCAATTACCACTGGGTTGGCTGAGGTTTTTGAAGTTGAGTCTGCACAATTACTATCTCCAAATTCTGCATTTGGCCCTTGGGTAGATACTCCGCTGTGCGGCTCTTGCAAAGAGTTGGCTGCGGCAAGTATCGAATTATTAGAGAGCCAGACTACGCTGAGCCCAGATTGGCAAAGCATGGTAGCTATTGGTTTGCCACTGGGTAAAAGCATAGGCACCATGCAATCACCGGCAGTTTTATTGCTAGCAAGCAAAGATGAAACCCGTTTTACCGCAGATATGGGCGCTTTCTATTTGCGTCAGATTGCGGAACTCACT
The DNA here is from genome assembly GCA_947461335.1 of Burkholderiaceae bacterium. Classification (GTDB taxonomy): domain Bacteria; phylum Pseudomonadota; class Gammaproteobacteria; order Burkholderiales; family Burkholderiaceae; genus Polynucleobacter. The sequence goes on from CANHLB010000112.1 coordinate 4,055, forward strand.
GCAGCAGCTTTGGATCGTATCCAGGCTTATGAAAATACCAGCGACTGATCTTCATCCACTCGTGCAAGAGTATTTGCACGAACTACATGTTTTGCGCCAACTCTCGCCGCATACACTTAAAGCGTATGGCATGGATCTTAGTGAGCTACAAAATTTTGCTCTAGAAGATTCTATTGATTTGTTAAAAGTTGGGAATGGTCATGTGCGACGTTGGGCTGGTCGCCTGCATTCCAAGGGTAAATCTTCACGAAGTATTGCTAGAGCTCTTTCTGCGTGGCGTGGTTGGTACGATTGGTTAACAGAGAAAGATGCAAGGCGTGATGCGCGTGCTGGCAAGGTAAGCAGCAATCTAGTGGCCAATCCAGTTGATGATGTGAAGGCCCCTAAACGGCTGAAGTCTTTGCCTAAGGCCCTGTCAGTTGAGCAGGCGCTTTCATTGGTGAATCAAGCCATTAAGGAGGCGCTAGAAAAAAAAGATTTGGAATCGATTCGCGATGCTGCGATTATTGATCTGCTCTACTCCTCAGGCTTGCGTCTTTCAGAGCTATTAGGAATTGATGTCATGCAAAGCAAAGATCGGCAATATGAATCTGCTGGTTGGCTAGATTGGGATGCTGGTGAGGTCACAGTATTGGGTAAGGGAGGCAAAAGACGTTCTGTACCAGTCGGTGGACCGGCTATGCAATCACTTAATGCTTGGCGTGCGCAGCGTGATGCGGGTAATTATGCTGAGCAATCGAATGCGCTTTTTCTATCGGCTACTGGAAAACGTTTATCCCCGCGTACCGTTCAAGCGCGGCTTCGAACTTTAGCCATGCGCGCTGGTTTGCCTACCCATGTACACCCTCACATGATGCGCCATAGCTTTGCTAGCCATGTCTTACAATCTTCCCAAGATTTGCGGGCCGTACAAGAGATGCTAGGGCATGCCAGTATCGCCAGCACCCAGATTTATACTTCCTTAGATTTTCAGCACCTCGCCCAGGCATACGATAAAGCCCATCCCCGCGCAAAGGCTGGTAAAGGCTAAGGAACTCGGTAATATAGTGGGTTTCCCGCTTTGGGCTTGCCTTATTTCTAGATTTTGATTGGATCACTCATGGCATTAATTCCGGTAACCATTTTGACTGGCTTTCTAGGAAGCGGCAAAACTACTTTACTCAAACATATTTTGACTGAGCAACACGGTAAAAAAATTGCCGTGATTGAAAATGAGTTTGGCGAAGAGAATATCGACAACGATATTTTGGTTCAAGACAACCAAGAAAACATTGTGCAGATGAGTAATGGTTGTATTTGTTGCACGATTCGCGGGGACTTAGTTGAGGCACTCAATGAGCTTTGGGAGCAGCGTAAGAATAAAAAAATTAGTTTTGATCGCGTTGTGATTGAAACAACTGGTGTTGCTAATCCTGGCCCGGTTGCCCAGACCTTCTTTATGGATGACGATGTTGCTGATCATTACGTATTAGATGCTGTGGTCACTCTCGTAGACGCGAAGCACGGCCCACACCAATTAAATGAGCATGAAGAAGCACAGCGCCAAGTCGGCTTTGCAGACCAGATCTTCATTACCAAGACTGATCTGGTGACTCCAGCTGAGGTTGAGGCCCTGCGCAATCGTTTGATGCGTATGAACCCAAGAGCGCCGATTACTGGGATTTCTAAAGGGATTGTGCCTCTTGATGCAGTCTTAGATCTCAAGGGATTTAATCTCAACGCTAAGTTAGACATTGACCCCCATTTCTTAGAACAAGAAGATCATGACCACAGCCATGACCATGACCACAGTACCTGCGGACATGACCACAGCCATGACCATCATCATGGCCATGCAGGGCACACAGATCGCATTCAGTCCTTCGTTTTTCGTAGTGATAAACCCTTTGATCACAAAAAGCTGGAAGACTTCCTAGGAGGCATTTTGGAGGTCTTTGGTGAAAAAATGCTGCGCTATAAAGGCGTGCTCTATGTGAAGGGAAGTAACCGAAAAGTGGTATTCCAGGGGGTTCATCAAATGATGGGGAGCGATTTGGCTGGTCCATGGGGCAATGAACCTAAGCAAACCCGGATGGTCTTCATAGGCATTGATTTACCTAAGGACACCCTACTGGCTGGGCTTGAGGGA
>CANHLB010000113.1 GCA_947461335.1 Burkholderiaceae bacterium
ATCCAGTACGTGGCAGGTAACTAGCAACATGAGTACTCCACGTGTAAATCCAACAGCAACCTTACTGAATAATGGAAAAGTGTTGGTCGTGGGTGGATATTCCTACGATAGCAATTGCTGCGCCCTTGCTAGTGCTGAAATTTATGATCCTGCTACTAGAACCTTTTCTCTTACTGGATCCTTGTCTACTGCACGTCGAAATGCAACAGCAACCCTACTGAATAACGGCACAGTATTAATAGCTGGTGGCTACAACGGAAGCAATTTAGATGCGCCAGAAATTTACGATCCAACTACTGGTAGGTTTAGTGTGATAGGTTCAATGGGTACACCTCGCCGCTTTCCAACAGCCAATCTTTTGTTAGATGGAAAAATATTAGTTCTAGGTGGATATGGAGAAAACAATACTGTGCTTGCATCTGCCAGTTTATATAATGCACAAACAGGTACTTTTTCTTATACGGGTTCAATGAACACTCCAACTGGCCGACAAACATCCACGCTGTTGATCGATGGCAAGGTTCTGGTCGCTGGTGGATACAATCCAGGGACAGATCAAGTGTTATCTTCTGCAGAACTTTATGACCCAATTACAGGCACGTTTTCTGTTACTGGATCCATGACGGTTCCCCGCTGGCGTCATGCTGAGGCTCGTTTATTAAATGGCGACGTCTTAATAGTGGGTGGCGCAAACGTAGGTGGAAACGCCGGCGGCGCAATTGCATCGGCAGAGACCTACACGAGAAAATGAGACTAGGATAAGGTTCAAGTAATCCAGACCATAGGGAAGAAATCATATTCCAAGGAGCTGAACTATTTGTTGAATCAGATCTTAGCTAAACAATGTTTAACTTTTTGCTACAAGACTCGCTTTAAGTACTCATTTTAGAATCAGCAGCAAGGCAGCTTTTCATTGCCTTAAGCTCTATTGCTTTGAGCCATTCAGGCTTTGCTTTAGCATTCATCAGTAACTCATTCACCTGCCTATTACTTGCATTTTTAGAAATATAGTCAGCGAGGCAACTGCAGTAAGGCTTAAAGTCTTCTTCAGTAAGGGATTTCTTTTTAATATCTTTATGTTCTTGCAGTTGTTCTTGAGCGCAGTTTTTCTGAAAATCACTAGAAATTGCTTGAGCTTGGGCATAACCAGAGATAGCTACTAAAAAACCAACTATTAGAAACTTTGCCTTTAACATTTTTATCACCTTATTTATTCATAAACTCTTCGGTAAGAGTGCGCAGCTACTCCATCTTTGAGTGCATCTCTAATTGGGATAGCTATTAAATCGATACTTTTATTGACTAAGACTTTTTCTAGTGTAGATGGAATTGGCTTTTTCAGTTTGGCATGAGCCCAACTAGGAAGATTGATAAAGCCAGCCTTGCTAATCAGTCTTACAAAAGGCTTAGACTGCAAATTACTAGGAAAGTCATCTAAAAGTTGAATGATGCTTTGGGCACGCTCACCATAGTTGAGTTCTGGTAGATAAGATTCAATTGCTTCCTGGGTTCCTTTGAGAGTATCGGGCAAGTTATGAGCACCAAGCATTTCTCCCAAGACTTTCATTTCTTTGAAGTATTGATCCTGTTCTTGTCTAGTGAGCTTTGGTTGTCGATAGCTTTGATAGGCCTCTAGAAAACTGAGCGTTTCCGTTAGATGAACCCAGGCTAATAAATGGGGATCAGTTGCAATGTAAGGTTTTCCAAACTCATCACTCCCATGAATATGTTTGTGAATTCTATTCACCTTATTAATAATCTCATGCGCCATTTCATGAGATCCATAAGTAGTTGCAGCGATAAAGTAGGCAGTTCTGCCTAATCTGCCTTTGAGATCTTTTCTAAAGCTTGAATGATCCCAGACTCCTGCCAATGCTTGGGGGTGTAGGGCTTGAAGGACTAAAGAGCTGATACCCCCAATCATCATGGAGATAAAGTCAGCATGAACTCTCCAGGCGATAGATTCAGGACCAAATAGGCCCCTATCTCCCTTGGGAGTAAGAAACGCTACTGGAGGTCCGCTACTACCCCCTACCATTTCCCGAATGGTTTTACGAATGATCTCATCAAGCATAGTATCAATGCATCATCTGACTTCTTAAATCGTCATCTTCAATGATTTCCGAAATCAGATCGAGCCTGATTCTAGGGTTGGTTTGTGCAAGCAAATGGTTCTTCTGAATTAAGGAGATTGGTAGCAGTTCGGCAAGGCGATTTGAAACCCAGCCACAATCATCGACCTTAAATGGTTTTTTAAACGGAGCATCACCTAAAAGATCTTGGCTTTGTATCACCGAGATGATTTCATCAAGTAATTTTGCTGCTTTTTGATGTTCTGCGGGAATGGGGGTAATAGGATCATTTTCTAAAAGTGCAATCTCACCAATCCACAGTCCATTAGCCTCTTGTTTGCTACTGAGTAATGTAAAGCGCTGTGTACCAAAGGATTTAGTCATATAAAGAGCAGGCTGGATGGGATCAAAATCTTCAATTAGAGCCAGGGTGCCAATTTTGGAAAAAGATAAAGATAAATCCTCTTCATTGGCATCTGGAGTTTTAATAATGCTCACAATGCCAAATTCTGTCTTTTCCCGTAAGCATTGCTTAATCATATCCAGATATCGAGCCTCAAAAATCTTGAGGGCAATTACGCCGTCAGGAAATAGTACAGTTCCCAGTGGAAATAGAGGTATTTTGCGAGAGCCAGAGTTGAAATTAGTCATTTAATCAATGTAATGGATTTATCTCATCTTTGCTGATATGCCATTGCGACCCTAAGCTTTGATTTAGCTATTTGGACCGCAACCCTACTTAAGCTAGGGTCAAAAAAGAATTTTTTCCTAAAGGGTTAATTTTTCTTTCAAGCGAGCACTTTTGCGTGATTTTTCATAGAAATGATTGGGCTTAGATTTAACCCAATGAATAAATCTCTGCATCTCAGGATGTTCTTGAAGGGCTGGGGCGGTATTAAATTGTGTAGCTAGTTCAGTCTCTGTAAAGAGAGCATGTATTTGGCGATGACAAATACGGTGGAGATATTCTGAAGTTTTCCCACCCTTGGACTTGGGTATTAGGTGATGAGCATCTTTTTGGGATTCAGGGATAGGGCGGTCGCAAATAGGGCAGACCACAGCCACAACTTTTAGGTGTGGCGTTGGGGCAAGAGAAATCAGCTTCTGCCGAATTTTTCCGATCATGTGATTTTTAAAATATTCATGTGTCGTACAAGTTTATTAAATAAGTCATAAACTTGCACAGTGCCAAAATTATCAATAAAAACACTATCTAAAGCTGATATATCCCGCCTGATTGAGATGGCCTGGGAAGATCGGACCCCATTTGATGCCATCGAGAAATCATTTGGTTTATCTGAGCCTCAAGTCATTCAATTAATGCGCCATGAACTCAAACGGAGATCCTTTGAGCTGTGGCGTAAGCGCGTTACTGGCAGGGCGACTAAGCATGTGGCCCTTCGAAGCAAGTTAGTAGATCGCGCTTATTGCCCAACACAGTATAAAAATAAATGAGCACTATTAAACGCTTAGTACTGATTCTTGGAGATCAACTAGATCTGCACGGAGCTGCTCTTAGGGATTTTGATTTCAAGACTGATCAAGTGCTCATGATTGAGTCAATTCCAGAGGCTCAATATGTCTGGTCTCATAAAGCCAAAATTGCGCTCTTTTTGTCTGCTATGCGGCACTTTGCCCAGAGCTTGAAGGATCTCAATTACCCCCTCTCATACATTAAAGACTCGCCCCTATCAATTGTCGAGACCTTAAAACAAAAAATGATCCAAGAGGGGATTACAGAATTAATTTGCGTTGAGCCTGGTGAGTGGCGTTTAAAACAGCAGATTGAAGAATTGGCCCAAGAGCTAGCACTCACGCTTGAGATGCGCGAGGATGACCACTTCTATTGCTCGCATCAAGAGTTTATTGAATGGGTGGCTGATAAAAAAGAATTGAGGCTAGAGTACTTTTATCGCTTAATGCGTAAGCGTCACCATATTCTGGTTGATTCCACGGGGAACCCTGAGGGTGGGCAGTGGAATTTTGATCAAGATAATCGCAAGCCTTATTCTAAAAAGGGCCCCGGCATCATTGAGGCCCCGGTTCTCTTTGAGCCAGATCTAGTTACTCAAGAGGTTCTTCAGTTCGTTAACACTACTTACCCTAAGCATCCAGGATCCTTGGATTATTTTCGGTGGCCAGTAACTCGAACTCAAGCTCTCGAGGCTTTGGCATATTTTGTGGAATACCGCTTAAGAAATTTTGGGGTGTTTCAGGATGCCATGTGGACTGATACCCCATTTGGTTGGCATTCCATTCTTTCGAGCTCGCTTAATCTGAAGTTACTAAATCCGCGTGAGGTAATTGCAGCTGTTTTGCAGGCATGGAAAAAATACTCTTTAGATCTTGCTACCGTAGAAGGATTTATTCGTCAAATTTTAGGTTGGCGAGAGTTTGTCAGAGGCATGTATTACCTAGATATGCCCAAGATGGCTCAGGATAATTACTACAATCACCAAAGACCCCTGCCAAAATGGTATTGGTCGGGTCAAACCCATATGGCCTGCATGAAGGATGCAATTGATCAAACCCTACAGTACGGCTATGCGCATCATATTCAGCGCTTGATGGTGACCGGGAACTTTGCTCTCTTAGCAGAAATACTGCCAGCGGAAGTCTGTGATTGGTACCTGGCAATTTACGTTGATGCAATTGAGTGGGTAGAGCTTCCTAACACTGCTGGGATGGCTCTGTTTGCAAACGGTGGGCGCTTTACGAGTAAGCCTTATATAGCCAGCGGCGCCTATATCAAGCGCATGAGTAATTATTGCGACTCTTGCCAGTACAAGCCAGATGTTCGCTTTGGAGAAAAGGCTTGTCCTGTCACCACCTTGTATTGGAATTTTTTAATTCAACATCGTAGCCAGTTTGAATCCAGTCCACGCACAAGATTGATGACTGCAAATCTCAAAAGAATTAGCGAAGACGACCAAAAGTCGATCGTGGAGCATGCAGAGTATCTTCTTACTCACCTAAATGATCTCTAGAGCTTGATATGGGGGCTTCTTTCAAGGGTAATAAAAGTTTTCTACCCAGCAAAATCTGCATCGTCTGCAAAAAAGAAATGACCTGGAGAAAGTCGTGGGCCAAAAATTGGGAATCCGTTAAATACTGCTCAGAAGCTTGCAGGAAAAAGGCGCCAAAGGGATAAAACTAAATCGATGAGCTCCTACCAGGGTAATTTTTCACCTGAATAGGAGACAAAGCTTCCCGAGTCCTCTTGCTTTAGATTTTCAATCACCCGAAACATATCTGCTACTGCATCTTGTGCAGGTCTTCCAATTTGCTCGCCACGAAATGGTTTTGAGAGTCTCGAGTTCACGGTGCCCGGATGCATTGCGACTAAGGCAGTATTCGGTTTTGTGCGATCCCATTCAATGGAGGCTGTTTTAATCAACATATTAAGTGCAGCTTTAGATGCACGATAGCTATACCACCCACCAAGACGATTATCTTCAATACTGCCGACCTTAGCGGAAAGTGTAACCATGATGCTATTTTTAGGGTCAAGTAATTTTGAGAAGTGGCGAATTGTTAGGGCGGGGCCAATAGCGTTGATCTTCATTAGCTCTGCTAGTTGTTCAGTATTAAGATCATCCAATCTTTTTTCAGGCATCCAGTCGCTAGTGTGAAGGACTCCAATCGTATTGATGATGAGATTAAAGGGTGCTTCCAGAGAGAGTGCTGTGGTGCAAGATTCTATTGAATCTGGATTTTGGTAATCAATACTATGTTCTGACTGGCGATGAATTCCTAGCACCTCAGAGCATGAGGGGTTATTTTTAAGTAGATCCACAAATGCACTCCCAATGGTTCCAGAGGAGCCAATAATGAGTGCACGAAAGGGGTTTGGAAGTAATCCCATCAAATCTTTTCCGAAGAATGTAAATAATTAATTGCGGTATTTTCTCAGTTTAAGCCTAATACACCTTACTTATGGACTGATAATGAACAACAGAAAAATAGCTTATGTAATTTCAGTTGCCAAAAGATGCTGTGAAGTAGATTTACCTAGAACTCGCTGAAAGATTAGTTTTTAACTACAAAAGAATAGAGAATGCAAAGAAGAGCTGCGGCTAC
>CANHLB010000114.1 GCA_947461335.1 Burkholderiaceae bacterium
CACTACTGAGAACGAAGAAGAAGAAACAGAGTATTTCTTACGCTATCGTGCTGCAACTTATCTACGCGGAATTAAATCCGGCAAAGTAGAGGCAATCGAGAGCATGGTCACCAATGGCTCTGAGTTCTTCGGTCTTGCCTTAGATGCGATGTGCGTGAATAAGTCTATTAAGAAGTGGTTGCTAAGCTAAAGAGCAAACCTGTCTTTTATTCTTATTTACACATATAGATATAAGTTAGGGGAAAACGGTCATTGATCGTTTTCTTCCCCTCAACAATCGTTGCAGTTCGCTTGCCTAACTTCTTGCACTCTGCAAGAGCTACCTCTTGAGCCTCAGGCTCCTTGGCTGATTTTGGCGCATGTACCCCAATCATGCCATCAGACTGTTGATATACGCCAAACTCACTTTGCGGAGTAGAGCAAGCGCTTAGCAATAAAGTACAAAGTAATAGGCTATAGCGATTCAGATTCATATAGGTATTCTAGCGAATTACTGAGCGGCTCTGCCGCCTGGTCGGTAGCGATCCATCACAGTATCTAAGGAGTCATTTGTAATAGAAGGGTTGCTTTTTTGTAAGCAACTTAATAGCACCTGCTTATTGGCATGCTTTTGGTTTACATCTGGTAAAGAGCCTTTCTGTGCAGGTGTTACATTATTGAAGCAAGCCCTGAATTGATCTGCTGTCACTCCTAAGCCACCGCTGATTTGATCAACTGGCCTATGGGGATCGTTTCTCATGGGAGAACCAGGAGGTGGCGGCAACTGCGCAAAAGCGAATCCAATCAAAGACAGGACTCCGAGTGCCATGAGAATCATTGCTTTTTTCATGATCTTGATATTACTCGACTTCTGAGCAAGTCTTCACACCCCCATACACCTATATCCCAATGTTTTAATGGCATTAACTTAGTCGCAAATACTAAGATAGATAATTGACTATCAACCTTGGATTGGGTAAAGGATCCAATCTCAATTGCAATACTTAGGTTGTAAAGCTGACCGCATCTATCGGATTTTGAAGCAAATTATTCTAGTTCTAGTGCTTATAACAATAATAAATACATCTGATTAAGATGCCTGTTTAAGTATCTATTAAGCCCTATGACTGATAGAGTCATAAGATGTTCAGTGAAACTCACAGTTTAATGATTGGCGGAATTTTTGCTTTGCGCACTTGGTGCAGAGATAACCTTCCAACAGAAAACTCATTAATTGCATACGATTTAATCTTGGTCCTAGCCAATAATAACTACGACAAAAACAATATCTCGATCAAAGAACTCTTTGCATCAGTCCCCCACTCTTATACTGCTGTACGCGGTCACTATTTGAGATTTGTGAAAGATGGTTGGGTAGAACACTATTTAGACCAGTCTGATAAGCGTATTAAGTATGTCAGGCCGACTGCCAAGTTTATTAAAATGATGAACTGTTACGCTACTGCGGCTAATAAGATTTTCTTAAAAGCAATAGCATAGATTTTTGGCGGAGAGGGAGGGATTCGAACCCTCGGTAGGTTTGACCCTACGCCTGATTTCGAGTCAGGTACATTCGACCACTCTGCCACCTCTCCGATCCGAAGAGCAATTATAGCGTTGGGGTATTTCTTTAGTTTTTAAGATTTTACTTAAACAGGCTTTAATACTTCTAAGCCACCTAAATAGGGTTGCAGCGCCTTAGGTATCGCAATACTGCCATCGACTTGTTGCTTATTCTCGATAAGAGCTACCAATGCTCTACCTACTGCAAGACCTGAACCATTTAAGGTATGCACTAATTCTGGCTTACCTTGTCCCGCTTTAAATCTGGCTTGCATGCGTCTTGCTTGAAAGTCGCCCATACTAGAGCATGAGCTAATTTCACGATAGGCTTTTTGCGATGGCACCCATACTTCCAGGTCATATGTCTTGGTGCTGCCAAAGCCCATATCACCTGTGCAGAGCAATACTTTTCTATAAGGTAGCTCAAGCAATTCCAAAATTCTTTCAGCATGTCCCGTTAATTCCTCTAGGGCCTGCGTTGAATGTTCTGGTTTGGTAATTTGTACCAATTCCACTTTGTCAAACTGATGTTGGCGGATCATGCCACGGACATCGCGACCATAACTTCCTGCTTCGGAACGAAAGCATGGAGTATGCGCAACATACTTCATCGGTAAGTTATCGGCGTTCACAATCTCATCTCTAACTAAGTTCGTCACAGGCACTTCTGCAGTCGGAATGAGATAGAAGTTCTCTATTTTTGCTTCGCCCGCATTTGCTCCCTTGGTTTCTTCCCCTCCCATTTGCCGAGGAACTTTAAAGAGATCCTCTTCAAACTTAGGTAATTGACCAGTGCCACGCATGGAGGCTGTGTTCACCATATAGGGTGTATAGACTTCTTGATAGCCATGATGTGTTGCATGAGTATCAATCATGAATTGCGCTAGAGCGCGATGCAATCGAGCGATTGGTCCTTTGAGCACGACAAAGCGTGAGCCACTAATTTTTGCTGCTACTTCGAAATCCAAACCTAATGGTCCACCAAGGTCGACGTGATCTTTAATCTCAAAATCAAAAATGGGCTCTTCACCCCAACGCTTTACTTCTTTATTCTCTGCTTCATCTTTGCCGGTGGGCACAGACTCATCTGGAAGATTAGGAATGCCCATTAAGAAATCAGTAATCTCGTTTTGGAGAATAGCAAGTCTTGCTGCGCCCGATTCCATATCCACATTAATCTGAGTCGCCTCTGCCATCTCAGTAGAAGCATCTTCGCCCTTACCTTTTTTCATACCAATGGCTTTAGCCAATTGATTGCGCTTAGCCTGTAATTCTTCAGTACGAGTTTGTAAAGATTTACGCTCAGACTCTAAGGTATTGAATTTCTCAACGTCAAGCTGAAACTTGCGTGTAGCTAGGCGCGCGGCAACTGCAGCGATATCTTTACGGAGTAATTGTGGATCAATCATATATTGCTCTAGTTTGGAATTTAGGCTCTAGTTTAAGCGTAAGACCTCAGCACCAGCAGGTGGAGTAAAAGTAAAGCGGTTTGCTGGTAGATTGACGTTTAATTGGATCTTGTCAAGGGTAACTAAGACGACGCTACCCAGGCCATCGATGAGCTCTAAGGCTTTAGGTAGGCCATTAGCCATCCCCACTGAGATCTTTGTGTAAGGAAGATCATTACTACCCTTTGTATTGGGATTTTTCTTAGGCGATAGGGTTACCCACTTCATACCTAAACGCTCTTCAGCTTCTACTAAATCAAAATGCTGATCTAAGGCAGTTTCACCAAACAGTATTGCTGCTGGAGTAGCAGCCAAAGCTTGCCCTGCAGGACGAATAGTGGCTTGGTTTAAGTCCTTATCCCACAAAATGAGTTGCTTGCCATCAGCAATCAGTTTTTGCTCATACGGTTTATCTGTGTCCCAGATAAAGCGGCCCGGCCTTTGAAATACAAAGCGCCCTTGGGTTTGGCGTACGACCTTAAGACCTTTATCCTGCGGCTCATTTGCTTTAGGTGCACGCAACTGCTGTTGCACAAAATCACCTTCAGCCGTTTTAGAGTTGCGTACAAACTGACGCAATTGATCAGCACCACTCTCGCTTTGGGAGTGCGCTGCGTTTGAAAGCAGAATGACTGTTCCAATGATTACTACAGAAAAGAATCTTTGCAAAATGACTGCCTTATTCAGAAGGACGACGCAGAATCTCACGATTACCGCCATTGCCCATCTTTGATACGAGTCCTGCTTTTTCCATATCCTCTAGCAAGCGAGCGGCACGGTTGTAACCAATGCGCAAGTGCCGTTGCACCAAAGAGATGGATGGACGTTTGTTTTCTAGAACAATCGCTACCGCTTGATCGTATAGCGGGTCTGCTTCGCCACCGCCTTCACCAGTTAGGGCATCCATATTGGATTCATCAGCACCTTCGAGAACGCCATCGATGTAATTGGCTTCGCCCTTCTCTTTGAGCCAGTCGACTACACGATGCACTTCATCATCCGATACAAACGCACCATGCACGCGGACTGGTAAGCCAGTGCCCGGTGCCATATAGAGCATGTCACCCATACCCAGGAGTGCTTCAGCGCCCTGCTGATCCAAAATCGTCCGACTATCGATCTTGCTGCTCACTTGAAATGAAATGCGTGTAGGTACGTTCGCTTTAATCAAGCCGGTAATGACATCAACACTTGGGCGTTGCGTCGCTAACACAAGATGAATACCAGCCGCACGTGCTTTTTGTGCGATACGCGCAATCAACTCTTCAATCTTCTTGCCTGAGACCATCATCAAGTCAGCCAGCTCATCAATCACAATCACAATGACTGGCGCTTTGTAGATTGGCTCTGGATCATCAGGCGTCAGGCTAAACGGATTGGTAAGCTTCTCACCCTTTTCTTCTGCCTCTAAAATTTTCTTATTAAAGCCAGCTAGATTACGAACCCCAAACTTACTCATCAGTTTGTAGCGGCGCTCCATTTCATTAACTGCCCAATTGAGCGCGTTATAAGCCTGCTTCATATCGGTTACTACCGGACACAAGAGGTGAGGAATCTTGTCATAGATTGCCATCTCGAGCATCTTTGGATCAATCATGATCAAACGTACTTCATCCGGCTTAGCTTTAAAGAGCAGTGACAGAATCATGGCATTGATACCAACTGACTTACCAGCGCCTGTAGTACCTGCAACTAAACAGTGAGGCATCTTGGCTAAGTCGGCAACCATTGGACTGCCTGAGATATCTTTACCTAAAGCTAGGGTGAGTAATGAGTGGTTGTCGTTATAAACCTGTGAAGTCAGAATCTCAGAGAGATAAACCGATTGACGGGTTGGGTTTGGTAATTCCAGAGCCATACAGGTTTTACCTGGAATCGTCTCTACAACACGCATGCTCACGACACCGAGTGAACGCGCGAGGTCGCGTGAGAGATTCACAATCTGGCTACCCTTCACACCAATCGCTGGGTCAATCTCATAACGAGTAACGACCGGACCGGGGTATGCAGCTATGACAGTAACTTGAACATTAAATTCGGCTAATTTGCGCTCAATTAAACGGGAAGTAAATTCCAGTACATCTGCAGAAATCGTTTCTTTTACTTCTGGGACTGGATCTAGCAAGGCGAGTGGTGGCAATTCTGAATCAGGGATATCAACAAATAGTGGCTGTTGTTTTTCACGCTCAACCCGAGCACTTTTCACTATCTCTACAGGCGCACGCACAATTTGCACCGGCGCTGCTACTTCTACGCGGCCACGGAACTCTTCCACAAATTCTTCACGCTCTTCTGCGGCAGCTTCGCCCAACTTGCGGTCTTCCTCGCTATCCCGGCGCTCCCGAATGCGGTGATATGTCACTTCCAGGAAACGGCCTACTTTCTCGGCAATATCCAACCAAGAAAAATGCAAAAACAGAGATAAGCCAGCACACAAGCCAAAGAGGAGAACTAAAGTAGCCCCGGTAAAGCCGAGAGACATTTGCAAAGGATCGCCGATGAGCTCGCCCAAAATGCCCCCAGGAGGTCTAGGCAGCTCCCATGACAAGGAATGCATGCGAATCGACTCAAGACCCATACTGCACGCTAAAGTCAGCCCAAAGCCCAACCAGCGCACTAAGAGAGATTCTGGTTTGGCATCAGGATCGGGTGGCAACGGTACGCTCCAGAGCTCACGCCAGCCATTAAGGACACGGCGCCCAAATAGGACCACCCACCAGAAGGCAGAAACTCCAAAAATATAGAGCATGAGGTCAGCCAAATATGCCCCAAAACGCCCCCCCAGATTCCTAGGGGTCTCAAAACTGGCATGGGACCAGGCTGGATCAGCCTTGGAATACGTCAGCAAAATGGCAAATAAGCCCAGGCATAAACCTAGGGAGATGAACCAGCGGGCCTCCAGCAGAAGACGGGGCATCCTACCCTGCCCATCCATCTCTGGGGGCTGGGGAATTTGGGACTTTGGATATACGGTTCTCGCCATGTTCTGCTGATTGTAAACAAGCAAACCTATAATTTGGGTATGACTACAAATACCCCAAAACACTCCAAAGTTCTGATCCTCGGTTCTGGCCCTGCTGGCTATACCGCTGCAGTCTATGCGGCCCGAGCCAATTTACAACCCACCCTCATTACTGGCTTGGCTCA
>CANHLB010000115.1 GCA_947461335.1 Burkholderiaceae bacterium
CCAATATAAAAGGGTCTATCTTTAGCTCTGCATTCATCAAACCAAGCTTCTACTTGTTTGACTAAGCCAATCTGAATTCGGTGCCATTCGGTTTCACTAAAGAGATAGCCTGCTGCATCACCATTGGTATTGATCAGATCATCCCAGCCTAATAGCATTGCTGGAAAATGATAAGCCGCCCTACCAATCATGAAACCATCAAAGTCATCCCAATGGCCAGCAATCTGTTCGTTCGTTTCTAAGCCACCATTGAGTAAGACTTTGAGATTCGGAAATTGCTTTTGTGCATCTAATCTTAGTTTTGCAGCAACCTCATAACGCAGTGGTGGCTTACTACGGTTCTCTTTGGGAGAGAGCCCTTTGAGAACAGCATTACGCGCATGAATGGTCACTTGACTGGCGCCCGCATCTGCAACAGCGAGAATGAAATCGAGCGCAAATTGATAATCTTTAGGAGAAGCTGCTGCATCCATGGAATCTAAGCCTAAACGATGCTTTACTGAGATCGGAATATCTACCGCAGCCTTCATTGCTTTAACGCAGTCTGCTACCAAATTAGGTTCAGCCATCAGGCAAGCACCAAAAGAGCCGCGCTGAACACGCTCAGATGGACAGCCGCAATTCAGATCTATTTCGTTATAGCCCCACTGCTGCGCTAACTCTGCTGATTTTGCTAGGTCGCTAGGCTCAGATCCGCCTAATTGCAGCACCACCGGATGTTGATCTTGGGAATAATCTAAGTGACGCGCTACATCACCATGCATGAGGGCGCCTGTAGTAACCATCTCAGTATAGAGAGTCGCTTCTTCAGTGAGCGTACGATGAAAAGAGCGGCAATGGCGATCCGTCCACTCCATCATGGGGGCAACAGCAAGGCGTTTCTTTGGGGTATTGATCATGGACTTCTATTCAATAGCAATTAAGCGCTATTTTAAATGCATCAGGGCAAGCAGTTTGCTCTGATGCATGTGGATCTATGATGGATGCTTACTTATGCAACTTTGCCTCTAACTCTACGGCCAGATCAAGAGCGCCCATATAGCCAGACTTGATATGGGCCGGTAAATCAGGGTCGCCTACCATTGTTCCCAAGGTCTCCACAAGACTATAGACGATTCCCTTTGCAGCACCAATCGCAATTGTCTTATTGGTTACTGCTTCATCAATGTGATTGACTGCATCTAAGAAATAGTCGTGTCCTGGTAGACCATCTGGCCCTAATTCTTCTCTAGCTTCTTTTGGTTCTTTAGACATGCATTGGTTCCTTATTAGGCTTTAGAGCATCTGATCTACTTTATAGAAGAACTTACGAGCATACGCAAGAATTTCTTTATCAGAAGGATGATCTACGGTTTCAACGCCAACAATCTTTTCCGCTACTTTGGCGTCATGTTGATGAGCATGCTTAATTAATTCCAATTTTGCAGAACCCGGCCCAAGAATCAGGATTTCTTTGGACTCATTAACTGCCTGAATCACTGAATGAAGATACTTAGAGTCTAAAGCAATTCTGCCGCTACCAACTTCTCCACCCTTATGGTGCAAGTGAGCATGAGTCGATTTACTTCTAATGACCTCAGCTTCACTAGCATCCTCACTCAAAAACATCACATGGGCTTCTTGATGATCGATCCAAATAACGGCGTGATTTAATGACATAGTTCTTCCTGTAGTTGATATGAGCAGCCTTTCAGGATACTCTTACTACTCAGAAATAGCGCTCTCATGCTTGATTTAGGTCAATCTAACTAGGGTAGTAGTAAGTTCGTATACTAAGAACTTATTATTTGGACTCTATATGGCTACATCCAGAAAACCCTTTCCGATTCGTTATATCCCCTTTGGCCTTTGCATTATTGGAGCCATAGTCAGTTTTGGTGCCCTGGAACTTCATCATCAAGTCATTTACGTTCTGATCTTATTTAGCGCTCTAACCCTAATAGGCTTCTATGATCTTTTTCAAACAAAGACCGCCATCTTACGGAACTACCCTGTCATTGGCCATCTGCGCTTTTTACTGGAATATATTCGCCCAGAAATTCGGCAGTACTTTATCGAGGGTGATAACGATGAAACCCCCTTTTCTAAGGAGCAACGAACTTTAGTCTACTCACGTGCTAAAGCCGTCCCCGATCAAATCCCCTTTGGTACCAGCCTTGATGTCATGGCGCCAGGCTACCAATGGATTAATTCATCTTTAGCGCCTACACGTTTACCTAGCCATGACTTCCGCATTGAGATTGGCGGCAAGGATTGCACAAAAAAATACTCGGCTAGCATTTTTAATATTTCAGCAATGAGTTTTGGCTCCCTGAGTGCCAATGCCGTTATGGCTTTAAATCTGGGCGCTAAAAAAGGTGGATTTGCGCATGACACTGGAGAAGGTTCTATCTCCATTTACCATCGCGTTCATGGCGGAGACCTCATTTGGGAAATTGGCTCAGGCTACTTTGGCTGCCGCAATTCAGATGGTAGCTTTAACAAAGAGAAGTATGCTGAAAATGCACTTGATCCTCAGGTCAAGATGGTGGAGATTAAGTTAAGCCAAGGCGCCAAGCCTGGTCATGGCGGAATTCTGCCGGGTTCTAAAGTTACTGTAGAAATTGCAGAAGCACGTGGCGTCAATGTAGGGGAGGCCTGCATCTCCCCGGCGTCTCATAGCGCATTCTCAACCCCACTAGAATTGATGTACTTCATTAAAGACTTGCGTGATCTCTCTGGCGGCAAACCAGTGGGCTTCAAACTTTGTATTGGCCATCCCTGGGAATGGTTCGGTATCGTCAAAGCCATGTTGGAGACCAATATCTATCCAGACTTCATTGTGGTGGATGGCTCAGAAGGCGGAACGGGTGCATCTCCTGTGGAATTTACCAACCACGTAGGTACACCGCTTCAAGAAGGGCTACGCCTAGTCCACAATACCTTAGTCGGCGTTAATTTACGCGATCACATTAAGATTGGTTGCGCTGGAAAAATTATTAGCGCTTTTGATATGGCGGTTGCCTTTGCTTTGGGGACTGATTGGTGTAACAGTGCACGTGGTTTCATGTTTTCTATCGGCTGCATTCAAGCTCAGGTCTGCAATACCGGGTTTTGTCCTACTGGTGTCACCACCCAAGATCCCTTACGCCAAAAGGCTTTAGTAGTACCCAATAAGGCTGAGCGGGTTTATAACTTTCACAGAGAGACACTGAAAACCTTAAAGGAATTAGTAGAAGCAGCGGGTCTACATCATCCTGGCGAAATTGAGACACCCCATATTATTCGACGCATAAATAAGAATGAAGTACGACTACTCTCTTACCTGCTCCCAGAAATGCCTGCCGGTCTTCTACTCAAGGGTGAGCATATTGATCCATCACTCAATCTACCAAGAGTATTTGAGCTTTACTGGAATAAAGCGCAAGCCAAAAGCTTTGCAGCTTTAAAGGATTAAGAGCCTAGAGCTCTAAGATTCTCTTACTCACAAATACTCTTTGGGTATGGGTGATGGGGTCTCGGAAAGATAGCTCTTTTGCCAATAGCTGCAAGGGTTTTGAAAGATCCAATTCATACTCTTGATATGGCGTGAGAATTGGATAAATCTGATCATCCTTGATGGGAACCCCTAAAGCATTGAGGTGGCAACGCAATTGATGCTTCTTACCACTACCCGGCGTGAGTCGATATTTTGCCCAAGGCTTGTTTTCAGCAATGAACTCAATCAATGTATCGGTATTAGGCTCACCCTCCACTTCGATCATCTGCAAGAAATGCTCTGATTCCTCAATGCGACTGCGATAAGTCAGCGGCAGTTTTGTAATAAGTGCTTCAGAATACGGCGCTATGGCTTCGTAGATCTTGGTGACAACTCTGTCTCTAAAGAGATTCTGGTAAGAAGCCCTCTCCTCTGGCTGAATAGAAAAGACTACAAGCCCAGCAGTATCCCGATCAATACGATGAATTGGGCTCAAACTCTGAATACCTGTTTTTTTCTTTAAACGATTCAGTAAAGTTTGATGCAAGTAAAGGCCACTTGGAGTGACTGGCAAGAAGTGAGGTTTATCTGCGACTAAGATATGTTCGTCTTGAAAGAGAATCTCTTCTTCAAATGGAATCTCTGGTTCGCGTGCCAGACGCCTAAAGTAAATAAGATGGGTATTGGGTAAATAGGCGCCAGTGGCCTTAAGCGCCTCCCCCTCATCATTCAGCACTAGACCTTGGGCAAAGCGATCTTCCCACTCCTTCACTTCAATATGAGGAAACTGAGCTATAAAGAATTGCAATAAATTTGGATGATACTGATCAGTAGGCAAATAGACCCGCGATGCAGAGACTCCCTCAGAATTGACTTGCATACTAATAGTGCTCTATATACAGAAGCTTACTATTTTAAGGGATTACTTAGCCTGACCAAATACGGGCTCACGCCGCTCCAGGAAGGCAGTAATACCCTCGCGGTAATCGCTGCCCATATAAACATTTCTTCGCAAAGATTGCAGGTATTCGAAGACTGCTGGGTTCATTACTGCTGCATCCGATAAGGTCTGAGCCTGCGCTTTGAGTACTGAATTGGCTTGCGGCGATCTTTTGGAGATAGTTTTTGCCATCTGATAAGTCTTGGCTTCTAACTCGCTAGATACATAAAGATGATTAAGAATACCGATCTGAAGCGCCCTATCAGCACCAATGGGGTCAGCAGTTAAGAACATTTCTTTTACGACGTTCAATGGCATTCTGGACATAAAATGCAAAATACCGCTGGCGGTATATGGAAGACCTAGCTTTGCTGGGGTAATTGCAAATGTAGAGTCATGATCTCCTATCGCAATATCACAGCTCATAATTAAATCGGTCGATGCGCCCCAAACTGAGCCATCTACCATGGCAATCACGGGAGCTCTAAAAGCTCGAATTGACTGTAAAAGAACCATCACAGGATCATCGGCAGGCAAAGGATCACGCTCTGATCTTGGCAACTCCATCACATCATGGCCTGCAGACCACACTGTATTCTTTTGATCTGATCTGAGCACGAGAACACGCACATCCTCCTTACCAAATACTTCTAAGGCATGGTGCATTTCTTCAATCAAGGACTCACTTAAAGCATTACGTTTTGCATAATGATTAAAGCGAATAGTCGCAATTAAATCTGCCTGCTCTGTTTTAATATATTGATAGTTCACGGTTGTCTTGAATCTGTATTGTTATGCAGCAACTAAAATATCTCTCAACTACAACTTATTCCCTCTGAAAAACCTTCGATCAGCCAGATGCCCTGATTTTGACAGGTTTTGCCCAATTTTGGGCATGGTATAGCTTGGCGCACTAATCTTGGGCTCTCGCGGTACTTAAACAGCTAGTCAGAGACTTACAGGCATGCAAGCGGTGCCTTACAGGGCGTCTGTTCAATGCTATGCAGAGCTTAGAAGTAGCGCTCTTTAATCCATAAGGCAACAGTCACCAGTCCAATCATGATGGGAACCTCAACCAAGGGTCCTATTACTGCTGCAAAGGCTGCGCCAGAATTAATTCCAAAGACAGCAATCGCTACCGCAATGGCTAGTTCGAAGTTATTGCTAGATGCTGTAAAAGATAAAGTGCAACAGCGTTTGTAATCAATTCCCATTCTAGCTGTGAGTACAAAGCTTACTAGAAACATGACTCCAAAATAGATCAGCAATGGGATGGCTATCGTCAGCACATCGCCGGGGAGCTCAAGAATAAGCTTACCTTTAAGGCTAAACATCACGACAATAGTAAAGAGCAGCGCAATCAAAGTGAGTTTGCCAATCTTTGGCACAAAATGCTCGTGATACCACTCCTTAGAAACAAACTTAAGCATTACAAATCTAGTGAATAAGCCCGCAATACAAGGGATACCTAAATAGATAAAAACGGTCTTTGCAATCTCGCCAATGGTAATGCTCACATTGGATCCTGAGAGGCCAAAGACTGGTGGTAACACAGTCAAAAAAACATAGGCATACACACTGAAGAATAGGACTTGGAAGATCGCATTAAATGCCACCAACCCAGCCGCATATTCAGTCGATCCCTTAGCAATATCATTCCAGACAATCACCATCGCTATACAGGGTGCAATCCCAATCAGAATAAGGCCTGCCATA
>CANHLB010000116.1 GCA_947461335.1 Burkholderiaceae bacterium
ACCCCACATACTGCACCTTGCTCGTTGTACAAAATTTCTGCCGCAGGAAATCCAGGGAAAATTTCTACACCAAGGTTTTCAGCTTGTTGGCCTAGCCAGCGAGTGACATTGGCCAAACTCACAATGTAGTTACCTTCATTCTTAAAGCAGTGGGGCAAGATCCAATTGGGAACTTGATAAGAATTATCAGCTGTGAGGAATAAAAATTGATCTTGGGTCACTGCGGTTTCCAGTGGGGCACCCATTTCCCTCCAGTTGGGAAAGAGTTCAGTAAGGGCTTTAGGATCCATTACTGCGCCAGACAAAATGTGGGCGCCAATCTCAGAGCCCTTTTCAAGTACACACACGCTGATCTCTTTACCGGAGGAACTAGCCAATTGTTTGGCCTTAATTGCTGCTGAAAGACCAGCGGGGCCACCACCGACGATGACGAGGTCATAGTCCATAGACTCCCTGGGCCCAAATTGCTCGACGAGCTCTGCAGCATTCATTCCAATTCCTCAAATATAGGCTTTATAGCCCCACTAGTTTAGTGCGAATAGCCAAAAACCTACTTGCTGCCTACGTAGTGCCTGAGTAGTTCCTAAGTAGTGCCTAATTAGTACCTTAGCTACCCAGGCTTAGGAGCCAGAGGCGTTATGATTGCGTTTTTACCCATTTTGGCAATATTAGGACAAATGTTATGAATAAAACCTACCCATCGGCAGCAGATGCCCTAAGGGATATCTTAAAAGACGGACAAAAACTTGGTGTTGGTGGTTTTGGTCTGTGCGGTATACCTGAAGCTTTAATTGAAGCAGTGAAAGAACTTGGCGCGCAAAATTTGACCGCTGTATCGAATAACGCTGGCGTGGATGGTTTCGGCTTAGGTATTTTGTTGAACTCTCGTCAAGTAAAAAAGATGGTGGCATCTTATGTGGGTGAGAACAAAGAATTCGAACGTCAATACCTTGCAGGCGAGTTGGAATTAGAGTTCACACCACAAGGCACCCTGGCAGAGAAATTACGTGCTGGAGGCTGTGGCATTCCCGCTTTTTACACAAAGACTGGGGTTGGTACTTTAGTCGCTGAAGGTAAAGAGGTGAAAGAGTTTGACGGCGAAAAATACATTATGGAGCGCTCGATAGTTACCGATATTTCCTTAGTGAAGGCGTGGAAAGCAGATCGTTCTGGTAATTTAGTCTATCGACATACTGCCCGTAATTTCAATCCAGTGGTTGCTATGGCGGGAAAGATTACGGTTGCTGAAGTAGAAGAGATTGTTGAAAACGGTGCTTTAGATCCTGCTGAGATACATACCCCAAGTATCTACGTGCATCGCCTTGTGATTAATAGCAACCCTGAGAAGCGCATTGAACAGCGCACTATCTCGGCCGCTCGCTAATTGCCCCAAAGAACACTTAAAAGAATTTAGGAAGATCAAAATGCCTTGGACTAGAGATGAGATGGCAGCACGTGCTGCTAAAGAGTTAAAAGACGGTTATTACGTAAACTTAGGAATCGGTATTCCGACCCTAGTGGCCAATCATGTACCTGCAGGCATAGAAGTATGGCTGCAGTCTGAAAATGGTTTGCTAGGTATTGGACCATTTCCAACAGAAGATCAGATTGATGCTGACTTAATTAATGCAGGCAAACAAACGATTACGACTTTGCCGGGCTCTTCTATTTTTTCATCAGCAGATGCTTTTGGCATGATTCGTGGTGGAAAAATTAACATCGCATTTTTAGGTGCAATGCAAGTAAGTGAGCATGGTGATATCGCCAATTGGATGATCCCTGGCAAGATGGTCAAAGGCATGGGTGGCGCTATGGATTTGGTTGCGGGCGTGAAACACGTGGTGGTCTTGATGGAGCACGTAGCCAAAAAGAAAGATGGTTCAGAAGAGCTCAAGATTCTGCCTAAATGCACATTGCCATTAACGGGTGTAGGTGTAATTAGTCAGATCATTACCGATCTTTGTGTTTTGGATGTCACTCCCTCTGGTTTGAACTTGGTTGAATTAGCACCAGGTGTCACCAAAGAAGAGGTGATCGCCAAAACGGGTGCCCCTGTCGATACAAGCGGTTTTTAACCCTTTTCATCGTTTAATGAAATAATGGGATCACCATGTCGGGATCCCATTCTTCACCTTCAGCAAAGCCTAGCGCTCAAATGCACTCTGAGCTAGATCCTTCTTTGCACGCCCATAAAAAGGGTGATGCTCAACATACCCATAGCAAGCAAGTTTCAAACCAAAACTTACTCTTAATTGCCCTCGTGCTGACTCTTGGTTTTGCAGGAGTTGAGGGCGCCGCCGCTTATTTTGCCAATTCTTTAGCCTTGATCTCCGATGCAGGTCATATGGTGACCGACGCTGCAGCTCTAGGTTTGGCGCTCTTAGCGCAAATCATTTCTCGTCGTCCCCCTTCACCAAAGCACTCTTTTGGTTTTGGTAGGGCAGAAGCGCTGGCTGCTTTTGTTAATAGCATCGTGATGCTAGCTTTAGTTGTATGGATTGTGCTTGAGGCAATCAGTCGTTTCTATGATCCCCATAAAGTTGATGGCTTGACAGTGACTGTCGTAGCTAGCATTGGCCTAGTCATGAATATTGTGGTTGCTTGGGTTTTGTCACGTGATAAGAAAAGTGTGAATACCCGTGCAGCCCTAGTTCATGTGATGGGCGACTTGCTCGGATCAATTGCTGCCCTGATTGCTGGTGTTGTCATTCAGCTGACCGGATGGATGCCAATTGATGCGATTCTTTCTATCTTGGTTTCTCTATTAATTCTTAAATCGACTATTTCTATACTCAAGGAGTCCTATCACTTCCTCATGGAGGGTGTGCCATTACATATCGATTATTTAAAGGTTGGCAGGGATCTCAAAAGCGTGCCGGGCGTTTTGGCAGTCCATGATCTTCATGTTTGGGAGATGACTCCTAGCTTTCCAGCATTAATTGGTCATATTGAAATTGCAAACATGCAAGAGTGGCCGCAAATCATGTCTCGCATCAATACCATGCTCTTAGATAAACACGGTATTGATCATGTGACTTTGCAACCCGAGGAATTGGGTGGTACAGATGAACATACTCACGATGAGAACTTACGAGATGATGTTCACTCAGCACCAGTCAGTCATCAGGGTGACACTTTTTATGTGCAGTGTAATGCTGGTGATAGCACCCATCGTATGGCTTATCATGCTTGGGGCAACCCCAGAAATCCAAGAGTGTTGCTGTGTGTACATGGCCTGACAAGGCGTGGCAGTGACTTTAAGACTCTTGCTGAGTCGATGTGTAATGACTATTACGTAGTTTGTCCCGATGTAGTGGGCAGGGGTGAATCTGATCGTTTAAGTAACCCTATGCAATATGCTGTTCCACAATACGTTTCTGATATTGCGCAACTTGTCAAAACGCTTGGTGTGTCACAAGTCGATTGGTTTGGAACTTCAATGGGCGGTCTGATTGGTATGGTTTATGCAGCAATGCCAAACTCCCCAATTCGGAGAATGTTGATCAATGATGTTGGGCCAAAAATTGAGCCTGAAGCGATTAAGCGCTTAGGCTCTTATGTAGGTCAGCCATTTTCATTTGCTAGTAGAGCTGATGCGCTTGAACGCTTAAATCAAATTTGCGCATCCTTTGGCGAACACAGTCCTGATGAGTGGGAAACCTACAACGGGCCCATGTTAGTTGAGCGCAATGGATTATGGAACATGCACTACGACCCCGATATTGCGGTGCCGTTTGCTTCTGTTAATCCCATCATGGCCAAGGCAGGTGAGATGGCAATGTGGCATGCCTTTAAACAAATTCATATTCCAATGTTGATTGTCCGTGGCGCCCAATCTGATTTACTCTCTGCCGCTACAGTTGCAGAGATGTGCAAAGTGAATCCTTATGCACGCAGTATTGAGATTCCGAATGTGGGTCATGCACCTGCATTTGTGAAAAAAGAACAAATTGCTCTGGCAAAAGAATTCTTCAGCTAAGGCTTAGCTGCCAATGGCAAATGTTTCCAGCAAACCCATATTCATTGATGCTTGGTATGGTGAGCCAGCAGAAACTCATGCTGCTGGTGTCTTGCAAATACTCCAAGGTCTTAATTTAGATGAGGCAACCTTAACTGCTGCCAGTAATATTGCGCGCACGCATGGCAGGGAAGCGCTTACTAAACTAATCGGTGAAGAATCCACCAAGCTCTTGATAGGTTATCGAGGCTTACGTCAAGCTCAGGCAAAATTAGTACGTGATGATGGTGGTTTAAGTGTTACAGGCCAAGAAGAGATGCTGCGTAAGATGCTGCTTGCGTTTGGCGATGATCTGCGGGTGGTCCTGATCTATTTAGCTTCTCGTCTGCAAACGCTGCGTTGGGTTACGCAAGAAAAAATGGCTATGTCTGTTTCTTGGGCGCAAGAGATTCTGAATATCGATGCCTCATTAGCTAACCGACTGGGAATTTGGCAAATGAAGTGGGAAATGGAGGACTTGGCATTTAGGGCTAAGTCACCAGATACCTATCGCGATATTGTAAAGATGCTTGATGCCAAAAGAATTGAGAGGCAGTCATTTATTGATCACATTGTTCTGCAACTCCAAGAAGAGTTAAAAGCATCGCAGATTGCTGGTGAGGTTCTGGGAAGGCCAAAACATATCTATAGTATCTGGAAGAAGATGCAGGGAAAGTCACTGGACTTTGCTGATCTTTATGACGTAAGGGCATTTAGGGTCTTGGTGGCGGATGTTAAGTCTTGCTATGCAGTTTTAGGTATCGTACATAACATCTGGCAGCCAGTCCCACGCGAATTCGATGATTACATTGCAAGACCGAAACCAAACGGTTATCAATCACTGCATACAGTGGTGATGAATGAAGATGGTGCTGCCTTTGAGATTCAGGTACGCACTCAAGATATGCATCAGCAAGCTGAGTTCGGTTTAGCGGCGCATTGGCGTTACAAAGAGGGTGCTTATGCGGGAATGGCGACACCATCTAAATCCAGCAAGACAAATAAGCCTAATGCTCTTCATCAGCAAGGTACACATAGTGCAGAGGTTGCCTATGAGAGGCAGATCGCCTGGGCAAGACAATTAATTTCTTGGAAGGAAGATGCGTGGGAGCAACTCAAGCATCATGAAATAGACGATCATATCTATGTGCTCACACCCTTAGGTAAAGTCATTTCTCTTGAAAAAGGCTCTACTCCGATTGATTTTGCCTATGCGGTTCATACCAATTTAGGTCATCGCTGCCGTGGCGCACGTGTTGATGGTGCAATGGTCCCTTTAGAGACTGCATTACAAAATGGTCAAACCATTGAAATCATTGCAGTCAAGCATGGTGGTCCTTCACGAGATTGGATTAGTCCAGATAAACAGTACTTACGATCACACAGAGCCCGCTCTAGAGTGCGCGCTTGGTTTAATGCACTTGATGACGAAGAGGCTGGTCTTGCCGTAAAGCCTGCAGAACCAAAGTTTGAAGGAATCCCAGAAGTAAAAGTTCCCGCCCCAGAAATTGTTCTGCGTCATAGCACTCGTAAAACTGGACAGAGTGGTGACGTCTTAGTAGTTGGGGTAGATTCTTTGCTAACGCAATTAGCACGTTGCTGCCGACCTGTTCCACCGGATGTGATTGCAGGATTTGTGACGCAGGGTAGAGGCGTCTCAATTCATCGGCGTTCATGCAAAACCTTTAGAGGACTTTTAGAGAGAGCTCCTGAACGCGTTATTCAAACCGCTTGGACTGCTAAGGCCAGCACTACTTCAGAGAATGATCCAAAGCGGGTGTTCCCAGCAGATTTGGTAGTGAGCGGGGTAGATCGCCAAGATCTGATGCGTGAGCTATTTGAGCTGCTGACTCGGCAGGGAGTTCATGTGATTGATCTGCGTAAATCAGCCAAAAAAGGCCTAGCCCAGATCCTTTTAACGGTTGAAGTAAAGGATTCTGAAGTATTGCGCCTCGTTCAAAATAGCCTGGAGGAGGTCAAAGGAGTCACCCAAGTGCGTCGCCGGTGATAAACTCTATGGCTGTATAGGCTCGTAGCTCAGCTGGTTAGAGCACCACCTTGACATGGTGGGGGTCGTTGGTTCGAGTCCAATCGAGCCTACCAACGAATAAGA